>CAYXQX010000131.1:5348-8745 GCA_964467485.1 uncultured Porphyromonadaceae bacterium
TGAACCGGGCCCAGCTTTTTCCTTTATCAAGACTTACATAAAGGCCAAACTCTGTACCAAGAAAAAGCAAATCAGGATTACTGGGATCTTGCTTTATAGTATGACAGTAGATGTCGAGATCTTCCGTAATTAATGATTTCCAACTTTGACCATAATCCTCTGTATGATACACATAGGCTTGTAAATCACCATTCCTGTGAGCATCAATGGTCATAAAAGCCTCTTCTTCGCCATCATAACCTGGTGTTATCTCAGAGATAAAAGCTTTCTCCGGCATTCCCGGGATATTATCGTTCAGTAGCGTCCATGTCTCTCCCCCATCTTTGGTGATTTGAACATTACCATCATCAGTACCAACCCAAATAAGATTCTCATTGAAGTAGGACTCCGCTATGGAAATAATAGTAGTATTATTTTCTGCTGTAGAATTATCAATGGTTAATCCACCTGTTTCTTCTTGCCTCTGTCTTAAAGGATCATTAGTGGTAAGGTCTGGTGATATTCGTTCCCACACATTACCTCTGTCTTTCGACCTATAGAGATATTGAGCCCCTGCATAAAGCCAATTACTTGCTTGACCAAATATTGTGGGTGAATTCCAGTTGAACCTCAAATCATCTGTACCTTCCTCGGGAAAGGGTTTAATATACTGTTGTTCACCGCTTGTATGGTTAAACTTATACATACGTCCACCCTGATATTGAGAATAAGTTATATTCGTATTATTAGGGTCGGCATAGGTATAGAAACCATCCCCAAAGCCAATTTTCTCCCAATCAGAGCTCCAAATTCCACCAGCCATGTTAGATGGTCCTCTCCAGGAATTATTGTCCTGTAGTCCACCATACACCATATAAGGTGCCTGATTATCAACGCTTATCTGGTAAAACTGAGATACCGGTAATTGTTTAATCATCCTCCAGGTATTTCCTTTATCAGAGGAAATATATGCTCCCCCATCAGTTCCCATTATTAACTCACTGTTATCCTGAGGATTTATCCAAAGAGCGTGCGTATCACTATGATAACCAGCTCCTGAAACTGAAGGGCTAACAAACTGTTTACCCCCGTCTTTACTCACCCACAACTGTGTTCCCGGCTTATAGATCCTATCTTTTTCAACTGGATCCGGCACTAATAAACTATAATAAAATGGGCGATCCCCCATTTGACTCTGGTCGGATAATTTATCCCAATTTGCGCCACCGTCCTTTGTTTTAAACAGAGCTGAGCTATCCGACTCCACCAATGCATAAACAGCATCGGATTCCAATGGATGAATAGCCAGGGCTATTCTACCCATAATTGATTCAGGGAGGCCTTTTCTAACTTCAGACCAACTCATGCCACCATCAATAGATTTATAGATACCTGAACCCGGCCCACCCGATCTAAAGAAATCCGCTTGTCGCCTGAAATCCCACATCGCAGCATAAATAATATCAGGGTTATTTGGGTCCATTACCAAATCAGAGCATCCTGTTGAGAGGT
The DNA here is from genome assembly GCA_964467485.1 of uncultured Porphyromonadaceae bacterium. Taxonomy (GTDB): domain Bacteria; phylum Bacteroidota; class Bacteroidia; order Bacteroidales; family UBA12481; genus JAUVKA01. Next base: position 6,840 of record CAYXQX010000131.1, read on the forward strand.
TTTTATATAATAGTTTAGACCAGCTTTCACCTCCATCAACTGTTTTATATACACCCCTGTCCTCACTATCCCCCCACAGGGCACCTAAAACAGCAACATAGAGTATATCAGGATTATCAGGATGAATGATTATTCTTGCAATACGCTCAGAATTTTCAAGCCCTTTATATTCCCATTTCTCACCGCCGTCTACAGTCCTGTATATTCCGGTTCCGACAGAAACACTATTTCTTGTCCATACCTCACCAGTACCAACCCATACGGTATCAGGTCTTTTCTGATCTATCTTTATAGTACCTATAGATTGGGTATAATCATCAAAGACGGGTTTAAAGCTTGTTCCTTTATTAAGAGATTTCCAAACACCACCACCTGCGGCACCTATCCAAAGAGTGTTAGAGTTAGATTGTTCTCCATCAATTGTGACAATCCGACCGCTCATTTTTGCAGGACCAATTTGCCGACCTTTTAAATCGCCAAAGGACACACCCGACACCTGTGCACTTAATGTCGAAAAACCTAGTCCCGCAAGCAGGACCAGGCATATAATAGAAACTTTTTTCATGATTTTTTACTTGACAGGCTTATCAAACAAAGAAGAATCATACTTCTCACCCAGAATCATCTCATCAATAACAATAGTTGCAGTAATTTGTCCACCAATCTTGGTTTCAATCTTGGCAGCATAAATAAAACCATCTCCTTCTTGATAATTGCTCATGAAGGTGTCGGATTCAACGATCTGTTCTTGAATTTTCATCTTAGAATTCATTTTAATAAGGACATAACTTTCAGTATCAATAAAGAAAGTAAAAACATCTTCATCCTTCGACACAGCCTTTATCACAAAGCAATCTACTCCTTCAACTTCTTCGTTTTTCTCCAGGCTTACTGTATAGCCCTTATCTTTCCAGTTCCACAACTGACCTTCATAATCGGCCTGGATTTCTGTGCTTTTAAATATCTCATCTGTCATAGCTACCGGCTCGGTACTCCCCATAAACGGGTTAATGGACCATCCTTCTTTTCCATTAAACGTTGAGATCAAAGTCATATCCTGGAAGGTAGCTTCAATTCTGAATTTGTTAGGAGCGGCAGAATATTGTTTGAAAGGAAATTCCATTCCCATTTGTAGCATTTTACCTGTTGTTTCACTAGTCTTTGCATCCAGAATAGTTTCTTGTCCCAATACTTCAAAATAATTATCCAGAATCTTATCCAGGTTTTGAGCTGATACAAATGCCGTTGAGCAAAATAGAACGGCAACAATACTTAGTGTTATTTTTTTCATCATAGTTGTGTTTAATATTTTTAACAAATCTACTTGTTTAGATATCATAGTAAACAAGTAAATTGCGAAATGGTTGGAAAAATCGATGAATAAACAAAAATCATCGGTAAATCTCCTAAACCAGTTAAATATAAGACATTTTCACCGACCTGTTAAAGAGCTTCTTAAAATGAAACAATACAACAAAATAATCATTTCCCTGGCCCTACTATTCCCCTGCTTTGCTCCTTCTTTCGCACAGGAAGCTAAAAGTATAAGTGATTTCGAATCCTGGTCTTCGATAAACGTGGAGTATAAAACAGGAAGATGGGAGTTTAAACTCCAGGAGCAAGTGAGATTGAAAAACAACTCCTCTATTATAGATCAGTACTTCACTCAACTAGAAGGTGGGTACGAACTATTTAACAATTTTGATCTTTCAGCTGGGTTGAGATTTATTAGAAACAATGACACTGAAGGAAAAATTCAGGGATTTGAGAATCTTCTGAGAGTTCAACTTGATGCTGCTTACAAACAAAAAATCAATCGCTTTTCTTTAAATCTCAGGCTCCGTTATCAAAATAGGAATGAACTAGGTATCTCTGGTTTGGCTGGAGACTATCCCAGTCAGCATGT
>CAYXQX010000132.1:0-8661 GCA_964467485.1 uncultured Porphyromonadaceae bacterium
ACATTTTAAACATTAAAATATTTTATTAATGTGTGATCAAGAAATTCCCTGTTATGCGATTATGATCAATCTTACGCTTTAAGCAATATAAGATTTCAAAAATCCATCAGGTGTCATAACTGATATACTGCTATTTTTATAATCCTTTGGGTTTCGGGTTATGATAACATCAATGCTCTCATAATCCTCCGCTGAATAAAATTGCAGTGCATCTTCAAAATCCTTGAATTTGGAATCCAATGCTTTGATAACAGTTTCCCGGGTCATCTTGCTAATCGAGACTATGGAAAGCAAGAGTGTGAGCTTCCGGATTACTTTGTCATGAGTGGCAAATTTCCTTAGGATATAATAACAGTTACTACAAGTCAAGGGTGAAACATATGCTTTCACATCCTTATCAGCTGCCAAACCTAAAACCCTTGCCGCCGGATCCGCGAATGGCTCTCTATCAAGGAAAAAATCAAGAATCACATTTGTGTCAAGAAAAACTGTTTTTTTCATAAGTGTTTCTTAATAATTTCTTCCTGAAGTACTTTTTTATAATCAAAATCCTCCGGAGCCTGAAACGACCCTCTCAGTTCACTTATAATATCCGGAGTTTCTTTCCTGATAGGATAATCATCACTTATCAGGAGTTTGAAATAGTTTTCAACCAGATCAGAAAGACTTCGACCCTGGCTCTTAGCATATTCCTTCGCCCTTGAAATCAGGCCTTCCTCAATCGTTAAGGTAAGCTTAGCATCCATACACGTGTAATTTATTTGATACTTATACGTGTAAATATACTAAACTACGTGTAGATTTCAAATATTTTACACGTGTAATCTAATTGAACATTTTTGCAAGTGTGAAATAAACAGCTCTGTTCCTCATCTTATCATTCTCAGTTATCAGCATGTTAGTCAGGCAATTTCTGAAGTTTACGCTAAAAGACATTTTGTTAAATTCAAAACCAAACCCAAAAACCAGTCCTCCTTCAATCGGGTCATAAACGTTGGCGAAGTCAATCTTCTGTTTATCAATCGATCCGGCAAAATGATATCCAAAGTATCCACCAAAGGATCCATAAAACCTTAGGTCAATACCTGGGTCAGCCCTAAGAGACGCTACAAGGCTAAGTGGTGTTAAAACGCTATGCATCCCAAAATTTCCATCCTGATGTTTGCTTCCCCGATAAGAGTACAATACCTCAGACTGCAGACAAAAAGCCTCTGTCAATTTAATCTGACTGGTCAATCCCGCCTCACCACTATAACCTGCTTTGGCTTTATAAAACTCATTTGGGTAAATATTTGAACCACCACCCACACTAGCCTTTACCCCTATTCTGAAAAAGGGGGTTTTCCCCCCGGCAATCTGAGGGCTGGCCTCGATACGAGACACCAACTCATCCCTGTTAGCCAGATCAACTGTAAGGTCGAGTAGCATACATGCAATTTTTTCCATTCCGGGATAATCCAGGGTCTCTCTGTCGTCTTCCGGTTTGTGGTAGGGTCCAACAATTCCGGAAGTAACATAAACCGCCGGAACGCCTGCATCACCAAACGATTTAGTGTCGGTATACATGGACGTTGCTCCGCCTGTCCTTTTTATTTTCAGATCATATTTTTCAGCATGAGGCATCAGAATATCTGCACCACCCTCCACATCTTCCATAGCGCCCATGATCACAGAATTGCTCTCTGCTAACCTGCCAACCATATCAATACTCATCATCACCTTGATCTGGTCTATGGGTACAATTTTCTGTTTCACAAACCATCCTGATCCAATAAGCCCGCTTTCCTCGGCATCAAAAGCAACCAGAATGACAGATCGTTTGATTTTATTCTTGTTTTGAGCCAGCACCCTTCCAATTTCCATTATAGTTGCTGTCCCTGAAGCATTATCGTCAGCACCATTATAGACTACTTTTTTATCGTCTACTATTTTGTATGAAATATGATCATAATGGGCCCCAAGGATAATATACTCATCTTTTAGCTCCGGATCATTACCTTCAACAATACCAACAACATTTCTTCCTTCCAGAACGGTTTGTCCTATCCTGGCATGAAAAGGGTGAAAATAGCTGTCCCCAATTTTCCCCAACCCACATTCACTAAAATAATCTTCAATAAAATGGGCTGCCTTTAATCCTGATTCCGTAGCCAGCCCCCTACCCTCAAGTGAATCACTAGCAAGAAAGTAAACATGTTCTTTTAAAACTTCGGCCTTGATGGCAGTTTGTGCATTAAGATTTCCGGAAAAACACACCAGGATGGCAGCGATAATAACAATGGTTCTTTTCATTATATCAGGATGAATAATTAATAGGCGATAAAGATACAAATTGTATAAACAGATCGTAGAGACAGATTATGATCTGTCTCTACAGATCTTTGATACACCTGATCGGTAAATAATGTTTGCGGTTGGTATATCCTTCCCAAAAGCTTCCATCTTCTCTGTGCAACTTCATCGTAAAAACATCAACCCTTGCATTGTTAATATCAGGAGCTATTGAGGAGGACATGAAGTTCATGCTTTCAAAGGTTTCATGAAAAGTATAGACCGTATCAACAACTCTCATTCCTTTTCAATTTAACTATTAAATAGATTTTCTGCTAATCTAAAGGAAGGCCGGGATGATACCCGGCCCCTCCCTAGAAAGTATATTTTAAACTCACATTTGGCAGAATGGGATATTGATCTATTCTTTCATAATTGAGGCGGTTGATATAGAACATGTTTTTACGATTGTAAACATTGATTACTCCAAAAGAAAGATCCAGTTTTTGACGATCTGAGAATTCAAATGTTTTATTGATGTTAATATCCAGACGATGATACCAGGGTAATCGTCCCTTATTCAGGTCGGAATACCAGACATTCATTTCCTCATTGGCTGAAACGTTCATGTTAAAGGAACCATATGGCAGGCTACAGCCTTCATATACCCCATTGGTTTGAGTAAATGGAAAACCTGAGCCAATATTCCATCGGGTTTTCAGACTCCAGTCTTTATGTTTTCCCAGGGTATACCCCAACAATAGATTAAAGTTATGTCGTCGGTCATACTGGGGAAGGTATGCTATTTTCTCGTCTTCCCTGAAAACCCAGGCCAGTGAATATCCCATCCAGATTGATAGCCTGTCTCTACTATGATCCAAAAGAAAATCTAAACCGTAAGCCTCGCCCTCTTCTACCAGGAAGAATGATTTGAGATAATCAGGAATATGTGTAGTGAGGTGAGTATCTGCGTATATCCGGTTTCTATTATAGCTAATTAACCTCCTGAAATCTTTGTAATAACCTTCGATTGTAAGTTTCACGTTTTTTTTAGTCAGGATACTTAAGCCCAGCACTCCATGCCAGGATTGCTGAATCCTGGTGTAGTTTGCCTCCCCTTTGTACACGTCCTGTACCAGATATGGGCCCATGTAAAAACCCTGGAACAAAGAAACAACATCCCTGTCGGAAGCACTTGACAGCAGGTTCTGGGAATACCATCCAGTGGCCATATTCAGGCTTATGGAAGGACTAATACTATATTTCACTTTCAGGCGAGGTTCCGGGGAAAAGTAAGGCTGGTCGGCATAGTAAACAAGATGCAAGCCTGGCTCCAGGAGCCACCTGCCCAATTTGGTTTTATTAGCCAGATAATTCACAATTTCTATTGTATAGTACTGATAGTCAACCGTTATTCCGTCTATTCCCTGGAAAGAGTGATTTGTATTGTACATGTCCATGTTCAATCCTATTTCCCATTCTGATCTTTCACCCATCCCGAATACTTTAAAAGAATTTTCAAAACTGGAAAACCAGGTTTCTCTTGGTCGCTCATTGAGTTCAATAAATTCACCACGATAATCTGAATAATAGCTTGAAGCCTGAAGTAACCATTTGCTGGAATTTGGAGATGTGATAAATCGGACTCCCCCGGACTGATTTTTCCATGAAGACTGCATAGTCTCCCCAAAGTTGGCATTATCTGTTATTCGCATGCCCAGTATGTCGAGCTGATCGCCATAGTTCCCAATAAGTGAGAGTTTTGCAAAAAGGTCATTGTATTTATATGGAATACCAAATTGGTCGAGATGAGGATATATCTTGTCATCAATCCGATCGATATATGATCTCTTATTTGACAAAAGAACCGATATCGAGTTTGGCTTTTCAGTGGTCATTTTCACTATAGGAACATCCAGGGTCAGGCCATATCCAAAATTTGAAAAATTGATTGTTCCCGCAGTGTTTCTCCTGTTACCCGTTCTGGTTCTTATGTCTATGACACTGGATAATCTTCCACCATATTCCGCACCAAAACCGGCAGTATATACATCAGCACTTGCTATGGTTTCGGTATCAAAAACCGAAACAAACCCAATCGAATGGAAAGGCTTGACGACCGTCATGCCATCAATCTTGACCAAATTATGTACAGGAGCACCACCTCTTACATAAAATTGGCCACCTTGATCTCCGGTGAAAATAATTCCCGGTATTACCTGGAGGAAATCGCCCAAATCGGGTGATCCGGTAATACTTGGAATCTTTTTGATAGTAGCAGATGACAATTTATGCATGGAAATAGCATTGGTTGTTTCCCATCTTTGACGGGTTCCGGAAATAGTTGCTTCACCAATTTCAATAGTTTTATTTTCAAGTTGAACGAAAATTTGGCTTATTTCATCCGGCTTGATTTCTACCATTAGGATCTTTTCCTCGTATCCAATGAATCGGATAATAATAGAAACTGTCCCCAGAGGAAGTTTTTGGAATGAAAAGTATCCATCTTTGTTTGTAACCACACCGCGCTGAGTGCCTTTGAGTATGATAGTGGCACTTTGAATGGACTGACCATCTTCTGCATCAACAACAAAACCTTTTAAGCCACCAAGCTGAGCATAGGATGTAAGGGCACACACCAAGAAAATCAGGATGAAAAAATATCTCTTATTCATGATCAGGGTCGATATAGGTTCCAGGATAGATATATCTTGAGAATTTTAGATCCACAGTTTTCGGTGAGCTTGAAAGGGTGTCTGGAAATGAACGAGAAGGTTCAATATCACCAGTTTCTGTGCCATCACAAGCATAAAAAACTCCGTACCCACCTGTGATATTGGTGAAGATAAGTTTGCGGTTATCGTTAAAACGATCCCCTAACTTCCAGTAGTCTCTGAGTCCTTCACTAGCAGCAAAACCTTTGAAATTAAAACGATAAAACCACCTGAATTTGACCTCGGGATCTTCCGGGATTATTCTATTACAAATATTAAAAACATAATCCAGAGGGAAGGTTCTGTTAAGTTCATTAAAACCAAAGCCACCATATATTGGCTGACTCTCAAAAATAGCCTTCTGGCATACGGTATCTCCATTCAATAGCAAATCCACATATTTTATTTCAGTGACTAGCTTTTGGACTAAATTACCGTACACATTGAACGTTACGTGAAATGGCTCTTCCCCATTGGTGAAACTATATGTAGGTACATACCAGCCAAAGTCTAATGGGTAAAGGAATCCGGGAGCTTCAACTTCTACAAGAGGAGAAGTAATAGTATCACCGGTTACCAGGTTGTTTATGAATAAAGAACAACGTGACCCTTTTGGGATTTGGTAGTTAACTTCATGAATCACATTTTGCTCTGTTGCGAAAACACCATCGTCTTTTGGATAAATTACCGGATGCATCTTAAGAACAATCGTTTCTGTCGGAGTATAGAGAATTAAATTGACTAATAGGGAATCATTAGGGAGAGACATTTTTGGGTCCTTAGCCAATTCAAACATGTCCCCTTCGTCCTGAATTGATTCACGAATCCTAACCTGATGTTTGCCCGATTGCATATCAACACAGCCCCAGACAAATAATTTATTTGCGGCCTCATCATTCATAATATCGGGGTCGGTTTCGCAGGAGGATAAGCTGTACAGCAGGAAAACAATCAGTATCCAAACAGACCTTGTCGAATATTTCATTTGATTACGGTTATAAAAAAGGGGGGCATACGAATGTACAAAAAATACAGTAATCCCCAATATTAAACCACCGGTAGTATTACATACTTTGCCCGGAAGCAGATACTGCACAAATAATTTGACTAGTCCTCCTTAACACATCTAATAGGATAATAGCCTTCAATATCTCCCCACATTTGATTGAAACCGTCATAGTTACGTTGAACTCCGAATAGGTAGTGCGATCTTTGAGGCAGACTATTTCTTGTAGTACCAGACATGTACCGAACTTCTTCCATATATTTATCAAAAAAATAAAGTGTATCAATAATCATGGTACCTGTCATTAAATCGTAAACAAAGCTATAACTGCCTAGTCCTGTGTAAATAGCATTAAACCCAGCACTACCTCCAACCATAAGTGAAGTGCGGGCATTTGATGCAGGAATGTTTGAAGCTAATTCTGTCAAATCATCTACATTAGGCAGCCTCCAACCGTCAGGGCAGATTCTATTTCCTGCTTCAAGATAGCCGGTACATCTTTTTGCCTGATACAATGATCCAAATTGATCACACATTCCAACATCTTCGTCATAACACTTTTGCAACATCGGGATATTCATTTTTTCATCATCCCGGTAATCAAGGTTATCTGTCATCCACCATGTATTGCCAATCTTCACCGAACCATAATACTTCCCATCCCTTTTATCGTATAAATATGAGGTTGGATTGTCGTAAGGACTCACCCAAAGCTCCGTGCTGGTTGTAGCAATAAGTCCTTCCTCATCTTCGGCTTCCATGATACAGGTATATCGTCCTTCTTCAACATATTGATAATGGATTTCCATATTTGAATTCTTGCCTGTATCCCAATTACCATCTCCATCAAAATCCCATCTAAGTAGTAGTTGGGATGTGGGTGTATAATCATCTAAACTTCCCCAGGCATTAAGATAAAAGAGGGTTTCCACATTACCATATTTGGAGGGAGTGATTATTTTGGGTCTTGGAGGAGTATTCTCAACGGACACAAAAAGCTCCTTCTCTACTGTGTTTTGTAATCCATTTCCATCCTCTATCAATAAAACAATCCTTTTGGGGCCTGGATATTGGAACTCATACTCAACATATGATTCTGTTGATCCTTCTGTATATTCACGATCAGGGAACTGCCATTTATAAATCAATTCAACATCAGGATTAGTCTGATGATAGCTTGAGGAAGCATTAAAAATAAAAGGATCTCCCACCCGGCCTGTTTCACAGGTCCAAACAAAATCTGCAACAATGCACGTATCAGTACGATGCAGCTCAACTACTTTAGATATTGATCCTAATTTGTTACTGGGATCAAGCACTGTTAGACTTACTGTGAAGTCCTCCATAATTTCAAATTGATGGTAGACTTTTGGCTCATCCAGATAAGGAGTATCCCAAAAACCATCATTTTCAAAATCCCAACGAAATTTTAGCGTTTCCAAAGAATCCTCATCATCAATAGTCCCACTCGCATCAAAAAGAAAATTGGTCCTGAAATGACCTGTTTCAGGAAGGACAACAAATTTGGCTTTGGGTGCAGAATATCCCTGCTCAACTGTTATGCTTACCGTATCTCTGGCTTTCCCTCCACTCAAACTCAATACTTCACAGGTCACTTTATAGTTCCCCGGCTTTAAAAACCGATGGTCGGTCTGCAGATCATTCGAAAATTTTGTGCTAAACAGAGAGTCTCCTTCCCAATCCCAGCGACAATGAAGTTTTTCATCAGATGGAGATGTTGACTGGGGACTTATGCTGAGAGAAAAAATATCGGTGGTTAATCCTGATGTTTGATCTACTTTAATATCAAATAAGGGAGTATATATATTATCACCTTTTTGGCAGCCAAAAACAAGCAGGCCAGTCAGGCCCAGAACAATAATATGAAGTTGCCAACTTTTCATTAATCAAATTTTAGGCGATCAAATGAGATTTCCCCCTTTACAATTTCGAAAGACGACATTGTCCAGAGCATTCCATTCTGTCCGCCGGGGTACCCCCCCCAAAGACAAGTATCCCTTCCACAAATACAGGTCTTGGCAGCCTGATAATAATAGGTCCCCGGCTCCAGATTGAATTTATACAGACTTTGATAGTTAGATACATTTGCAACAGTAACATACTCCTTCCTGTATAAACTATCTGCTGTAAAGGCTATACTCAGATCAGCTCTTTTGATGCACCTCTGGGGTACATGAATATCATCAATGGGGAAGTCGAGTTGAACTGAACCATAAATCGATGAATAGGTGTTTTCATCAGGATCTATAATATCTTCATTAGGATCACACCCAGGGAAAATAGTCAACATCAGGATTAATAATAAAATGGATTGTATTTTTAGCTTTATTTCTGTCATCATCACTCCTCCTTAAAGCCCAAATGATTTGTATATGAACTTGTTGCCAGGAAATATTTTGTAATAACTGAGGGCTCAAGATTAGGGAATCGCTGAAAGGTAATTGAGGAAAACACACCCATTCCACCTGCAATATTTGAAGTGTTGCGAATCACAGTAAATGGATTGGTGATACCTTGTTCACTGCCAACCATGATTGCCAATTCGGGACCTGATGAATAGAAGAGGAACTCAAAATTTATCAGCTCTCTTTGCACGCCCGGAAGAGGAGAAACCTGCTCAGCCACAGATTGTAGAAAATTCCACCCATT
>CAYXQX010000133.1:0-8619 GCA_964467485.1 uncultured Porphyromonadaceae bacterium
GAAAACCTCATTACCTGAAATATTACAAGATGCAGCAAATCCCTGCCAAACCCCAACTGCAGATTGGTAGTGCCGACCGGCTGTAAAAACTTTTGAATTCATTACTGAAATACGATTAACCAATTCCTCAGTTTCTTTTTTAGGATCATAGGCAGTGCCAATCATGATTCCATTACCTCCTATATCAAAAAAGGAACTATTGTCAATACTTATATTATGTGAACCTTGAGTAATATAAATGCCATTTCCACCGGTATGTGCTATTTCGCATCCTGTAAAAGAACAATTGCTTGCCCATTCTGATCTGATAGCTTCCTCTATCAATGCTTTATCTCCCTGAATACCTGTTCCTTTGGAATAGAAAAAGCAAGCTTGACGGCCATCATGACCGAAATCAGGAAGTACATATGCGGCATGGTGAAATTCAATATTTTCAAAATGAAGGTTTTGTACTCTATTATCTCTTGTCCCAAGCAATTGGACAAGGGTTTTATGAATTGGAATCACTACTTCAGTATTTTCAGGGTCCTGCATAACATCAGGATAATAAATAATAGTATTATTAGTCTTATCTACAGCCCATTCACCTTCCTGGTCAATAAAGGATTTGTCGCCTTCGAGATAGCAAGTGAATCGATTTGCATAGGGAGCAAGTATCCCATTGTAGTTTCCATCAAAAAAGACCAAAGGTGGTTTTAGAGTTAGCATTCCTGATTCAGAATCAACTTTCTCAACCTGTTTTCTTAATGTTGCCCAGTCTTTAAAAATGATAATCTCAAACTCTCCTGATGGACAGACTTTACTTATTTCATCATCATCCTTAAGCTTAATGTTCAAATGATCAAATACTTCCGTATATCTGTCATATCCACTATCAACACTATCTATGTACCATCGTGATATTTCTTTATCCTGATTTGGGATTCTGGCTCTGATTGCTCTTTTGCCATCAACATAAAGCTGCTCGATTTTAAAAGTATTTTCAAGTTTTGCTTGCCAAAGACCGTCGTCTCTTATTGACCAGTCCGAGATCTTTTCCCCACCTGAAAATACAACATTCTCATCCTTAAAGGCTCTGTAATAGACTTCCTGTGATTCATTGCCGTCATCTCCGGGCCTAAATTCAAGTGTTTCAGATAATTCATATACCCCTTCTCTGAACACCACAGTAATATCATTTTGAGGATTTTCTGATATAAGAAGTGCAGCTTTCTCTTTTGCCGCTGACGGGGTTCGGATGGGATTGGATTTACTCCCTGAGTTTTCATCACTTCCATTGGGTGAGACGTAGATTTTGAGACTATCCTGGTTAGTACAAGAAAAAAGGATTAATGATAATAGGCCAAACAAGATCAGACGATTTTTCATAATTTAAAGTTCATTCATTACTTATTACTCTTTACTCACAACCCGCAAACCGCAACTCTTTAACCCATCTCACCTCAATGTTTTATTCCTCATGAATTGGGAATCATCACTCATACAATCTGGGATTTTTTCTCCAGTCATTTTCCTTATCGTAGGCGAAATCAAAAACGCGAGGTCTCCGCTCCCTCAGACGAACTGATTCTATACCAAGGATTTTCCCGCTTGATCGATGATCTTGTCCAACGAGCCTGAGTTCCAGTGAGTACGGGCCGGGGGCAGGCCAGAAATCCAATAAGTGATGTTCCCATTCACGGACATTTTCATCATATAGATTCATGGGTCCGCCAATTTTTTCTCCATTTAGGTATGCTTGCCAAATCCCATAATCAGGAGCTTTAGTCACGGCAAGCAACAGACGTATTGGTTCTTTCTTTTCAACAGAAAATGGAATAGTAACTTTGGCAAAATCTTTTGTTGGGTTAAAAAATAACTGCCCATCCATATAGAAATCCAAATTTGACTGGATTTCTGCTGTTCCATTAAAATAGGTTTTATTACTCACTACATTTTTTGCCGGGAAAATCTTATCAAGATTTGGAAGTACCCGTTCTTCCGCTGGTGGTACAGTTTCGTGAAAAGTAGGAGTCTCTACCTGGTACCAAAAGGCAGTACTGGCATAATCGTCCTCTCTTTCATTCCAGCTATGTGCCTTGTGTTCAATGTTTTCATCAGGAGAAATCCATCCAAAGTGCTCAATTGTTACCTTGATTTCTTTTTCAAATACAATTGGGTCGGCGAGGTGCCATCTGAATGCTGATGTATGCCCTCCAACAATACCCCATTGATCAAAATAAACAGTGCCAAAAAATGGAGTGTTCACACCGGATTGTAAACCCCAGGCTGACAGAAAGTAATCCTCTGTTCCTGTACCCCAGATAGATGGTTCTTTTTCACCATCGATATATATTTTTTCATCACCTTCGCCAAACCAGGAAGGGCTGCGGGTTCTTACTGCTAACACTGTGCCAACATAGTGACCCTTACCTTCTGTGTGTAGGATCATATAGTCGCTCCCACTTTTTGCCGGGTATTCTTGATGGTATCTGGCATAGAAATACGGTGTGTTTCTTGGTAATTTTTCCTTCTTTATCCAATCGATGTTGTAATATAATAAATTGATATTCTTGGTTTTACTTTGGTTAACCACCTCTATCTTTATGGATTTTTGGAAAGGCATTGGCCAGAAAGAATTGTATGAATCTGCACCTTCAACTACAACCGGGATACTAATAACCTCACTTCGTTTACCAAAACAGTTAGCAAAAAAGTCGCCAAAAGGAACTTCAATATCGGGCTTTTCATTTCCATCGTAAAATACCCTGATCAGCATTTCCTGATGGGTGGATGATCCATTTTCAGCCCAGGAATGGCGCCCAGGACCCAAGAAGGTAAACCACATATGGCTTACTAAACCTGGGCCTTCTGCGTCAAGCACAATTTTTGCTTCACCTGGTTTTACCCTGGAATTGTCAGAATTATGAGGGATGGGTTTTCCGTTTTCATTGGTCTTTGTTGATGTTGACCTCATACTTCTGCCATCAATGGGCTTGATAAGGTCTGATAGTATTGCTCCACCTAATACATCCTTGTTATTTTCCTGACAAGAAAAATTCAGGAAGGCCAGAGAAATGCTAATTGAAATGATAATAAACTTTCTCATAATATCAGCTTTAGTATATTTTGATATGGACCGTTTGCCTAAATATACACAGTATTTGCGGGACACCTATTTCTTAATAAAAAAAAGATTCCGTAGAAACAGGCAGAAGTTGATTTATTAACATTGATGGGTCTTTTGGCAATTGATCTGATATATTTTTACATAGCCAATGGATTTATGTATCAAACCGCGATTATTGACGTTTATAGCCGCTATATAGATGGCTTGCGTATGACCTGTTCAGAAGCCAAATCAGTCTTAATTGTCATGGAATAAGTATTTACAAAGAATGGAATCAGGAAAAGAATAAACTTATTACTTTACATCATGAAAAACTCAGGCTTATTATTTGCTCTCACAGCTTCAATTTTTCTTTCCGGTTCAACTTTCTGTCAACAACAAGCAACAGTTGAAGCTATAACCAATCACGGTAATTTTAGTTACTATCTTGACAATAGCGGTGAAAAGGATGTTTCCGAAGAATAACAAAGCAACTTCAATGAAGTTTCAGCACTAGTTGATGTTTCTGCTACAATATCTTTTGCTCCCGGAGTATACCTCCTTGAGGCCCCCGTTGTTTTGAAAATGGCTAGCGTTAAACTAGTTGGAAACGGACATGGAGGAATTGATATACATGGAGCGAATATGCAGGGTGGCAGTATTTTTAGATTGGGAAAAGGTTGTGGTCCGAATGCCATTACCTTTGATTATGCAAGCCACTCCAAAGCTTTTCCATCAGGAGAAAAACCATGGGATAATCAAAACCTCAAAGTAGAACTTGAAAATCTATCATTTGTTGGATACAACAATACCGGTGTTAATACCGCTGATGGATACAGTAGATTTCGCGGTGATGAACCTAACTTTAGAGGATTGCATTGGTACCCATCAGAAGATCGGTATGAGAATACTGAAGAGGAAGGACAAAGAGCAATAGTTTTGCCGAAAGCACCCGGAGGAAAAGGAGTTGCAAAATGTGAACTACTTAGGGTAACAGGCTGTTATTTTACTGATCTGTATGTTGCAATTGACATTGCTGATTGTGATGTGAGTTATATTGATAAAAACTGGTTCGGACAGTTGACTTATGGAATTTGTCTGCATGGTAACGGACAAGGAATGATGGTGAGCAATAACCTCTTTGCTGATCTTGAAACTGGTTTGAAACTGGCCAATCCTATGTTTTCCACTTTTCATAACAACACTTTTGCATATGTGAGTAAATGTTTTGAGATAGATAATATTTCGAATTCCACAATAAGCGGAAACACTCTGTATAATTGGAAAATATCGACAGGAGCAGCGGCATATGGAAGCTTTATTTACACCAAAAGATCAAACAATCTGATAGTAAACGGAAATTCTCTTAGTCATTATCTCGATAGCAGGAAAAGAACCACAACTGTAGATTCAGTAGCAAATGGTCAGTCATTTATTCAATTTGATAACTCCAAGCAGTTGAGCTTCTCTAATAATATAGTCAATACCATTCTTACCCAAACAGTTGTAAGATTGCATAACTGTGAAAATTGTGTGATAGTTGATAATCTAATAAGCTTTGAAAAGGGCGGAAATGCAGTAGCTGAAACCGGGGAATGTATTCGCAACTATTATAGGCCTATTGAACCTGAAAAGTCGGCTCCTTTTGATAATTTCAAGTATTGAATAAGTAGTAAAAAATGCAAATGATGACCTTACCGGATCTGAAAAAGCAAACATCGTTTGTGTATTTGGCCTTGTTTCTTTGTTTTTCACTTTCAGCAGCTTGCCAGAAAGTAAGCAAACCCAACTTTGTTCTTATAAATATTGATGACTTAGGCTATAGTGAAATTGAACCTTACGGTTCGAAAGAGAATTTAACGCCCAACCTTTCTAGGCTTGCCGAAGAAGGAACAATGTTCACCTCCTTCTATTCTGCCTGATTCAAATGATATGTGGCCGAGGTTAAAGACTTTCAAATGTCCGCCTCTGCCTCTTGTGAGAAATTGTGAGGTAATAGATACAATTAACACAGACCTAAAGCAGTCGATGCTGTGTGAGCAGTTTACAAACGAAGCTGTTTCTTTTATAAAACGAAATAGGGATCATGCATTCTTTCTATACCTACCGCATTCCTTCATTCATGTTCCTTGGTTTTCTCAAGAGAGTTATGCGAACAACTCAAAGAATCCGAACAAGCAAAAAGGAGGTACCATTTCCGAGATAGACCACAGTGTTGGACGAATCATGAGCACTCTCAAAGAATTAGGTCTTGATGAAAACACTCTGGTGCTGTTTGTCTCAGATAATGGAGGCGTTGGCAGCACAGCAAACCTGCCCCTCAGGGGAGGTAAAGGAACTTATTGGGAAGGCGGATTTAGAGTCCCCTTCATTGCACACTGGCCAGGTATGATTCCGGCGAATAAAAAGAGTAGCGTTATTATAAGCGCTCTTGATATTTATCCAACCATTGCCAGTTTTGCCGGACTTCCGGCCTCTTCAAAACAGGTAGTTGATGGTATGGATATGACAAAATTATTGAGCGCTGATACTGAGGAATCGCCGAGAAATATATTCTATTACTATTGGAAAAATGAGCTGTCTGCTATTCGATATCAAGACTGGAAGCTAATGGCCAACGGGCAGTTATTCAATTTGAAAAATGATATCAGCGAAAACTCAGATATATCAGAACAGCATCCTGACATTGTTAAGATAATTAATGAATACTTTAATGAAGCCCGAAAAGATCTTGGGGATAAACGGATGGGGTTGTCAGGTGAAAATTGCCGTCTCCCGGGTCGGAAAGGAGCGACCTTGAAATTTTTAATTCCAGGGAAAGGTGAAAATGAAAAATCAAGTTCCTATTGGCCAGTTGAAAGAATCCAAACAAAGAATTAAGATATTTCCTTCCAAAGAGCAAGTTTTCAGAAACAATAAACCTCAAGGAAATTATATCAATTGAAATAGGATTGCATGAAATCATTATACGATTGCCAGAGAGTGCCAAGCGAGTAAGTCTTAAAAACATCAGTTATAATGAGCGAAAAAGGATCAAAGAAAACCAACCCGCAACTATTTCTCTTCCTTCTCTTTTTCTTCTTGCAACTCCTTCTTAGCCTTCTCCAACTCCATTTTCAATTTCTGCACAGCTTCTTGCTGTTTAATAACAGCTTTTTCCATCGCTTGTTTTTGATATTCCATTGCCTTACGCTGTCCGTCTAAGGCTTTTCCCTTACTAACACTATATCTCTCCAGGTTTCTTTCAGGAATATTTTTTCTGAACTTTCTGGTCGAGTTATTTGCCTCTAAGGCTTCTTTTAGGGCGTATTGCTGGTATTGCTTGTTTTGCTCTTTTACCCTGAGCGCATGTTGTAATGCTACCTCCTTCTGTCGCATAGCCTGTTCCTTCGACCTGTGTTGCAATTCCAAGGCTCTTTGTAGTTCATGTTCTTTTACCCTTTCAAGCTTCTCATATGGGAACCAATTATCTCCCTGAAGCTCCTTAACCCTTTTCATTTGCTTTTCAAGCTTGGCCATTTGCCGCTTCAGCTTTCGCTCATGACGATCCTGAGCTTCAGCCCCAGGAACAGCTGCCATAAAGGCAAGAAGTAGTATTGATACTAGAATTTTTGTTTTCATACTGGTTTTCATCTTGTTGAATATTGGTTACTTCAACAAATATATGCAGGAAGAGCGTGAGGGAAAGTTAATAGTTGGTTAAGGATAGGTTAATATAAATTAGAGCGCAGGACAGAAGACAAAAGCCAAAAATTAGTCAAAAGAGAGAAGGTCAAACAAGGTCATCATCAAGATTAACCGGATAACCGAATAATCGACCTGAGTAAACTCGGGATCATCAAGCTGGGATACCTGGATAATCGGATAACAGGATAACCGAGTAACGAATAAATTATATGTAAACATCAATATATCTATGTATTAGTATTAATAAATGTTAAAATTCCTTTTTAGTTAGGAGGCTATTAGTAAATTGGCTAAATTTAAAACCAAGAACTATAACTAAATAATTATGAAGAAAACTTTTCTAAAAGCCTTTCTGGCTTTATTTCTCATGTTGCCTGTTGGTCTGATAGCCCAAACCAAAATTGAAATTGATATTGCTCCAAATGTTTTGAATATTGGGAGTAATGGTACAGTTTTTACTATCCACACCGACATAAAATATAGTGAGGTTGCCGGTGCTACCTGTTCTCTAAATGGATTAGTGATTGAGTGGTGGAAATCAGATGACCGCGGATATTTCGTAGCTAAGTTTAATATTGATGCTGTTAAGGCACTTCCAGATTTGAAGGTTGGTGAATTGAATACATTAACATTATCTGGTGAGAAACATAGTGGCGAGCTATTCTCAGGTTCTCAGGAAGTTAAAGTAGTGAAGGTTGTGCCTAAGGGAAAGAAATAGAGCGGACTCGTTATTCGTTACTCGGTTATTCGTTACTCGTTACTCGTTACTCGGTTATTCGTTACTCGTTACTCGGTTATTCGTTATTCGGTTATTCCGTTATTCGTTTCTTGTCATTTCTTTGAGAATTCATTAAATATCCGGATTGCACATTCAGTTGAACCTCCGGGTTCTTCTGGATTTGTTTTGTAAGCATAGTATCTATCCATGAAAGAGCCAGCTCCTGACCATATTGTTTGGATAATGCCCTGATATCTTGGAAGTAATTCAGGGTTTGCGAATTCTCTGTACCTTAGCATATCCTGTATTTGCTGAGAAGCTACATCTGCTTTATTGAAAGGGCAGGTAGCCACATTAAATCCTTTCATGGCAAAGTATACAGCAGATTGTTCTGCTCTTTCATAATGCCAATCGCAAATGAAAATATCTTTGGCTATCAGATCGATGGCTCTGTGTGTGTTGTTCATGCTAGCTTCCCACATACCCATTCCGGTTGATTTGCCGTCCAATAGCCTGTCGCCCCATATCATCAGTTTACGCTTCTCAAGAGCCAGATGATTTCTAATTAAATTTACCTCGCCTGCGAATAATTCTGCTTTATCCTTACCTCCGCACCTTGGACAGTTATCATCGCCGATGTAAAAAACTTCATCCATACCTGCATGGAAATGGGAGGCTTCAAAAACCTCACATATTTCATCAATCAGAGCAAAAACAACATCATGAACATCGGGGTGCAATGGACAGTATGACTTACAATACAGTCCATCTTCGTTAGGCCATTCATACTTCTCGGGCATTTTTACATGAGGTGTTTCATCAAACTCTGGATATTTATTTAACAAGGCATATGAGGTACCTGCCCAGGATTGATGTCCAAGGAGGTTGATTTGTGGAATCAGGTTGATCCTATGCTTTTTGCAAACATTAACCAGCATTTTCACCTCATTTTCAGACAAGGCACTTGAGTCTTTAAGTTCTGGATGGCTCTTGTATTGGTAGTTCCAATCTATTCTTAATATCAGGGTATTGATTTTATTTGGAGCTAATTCACTATCGATAAACTTGATGAAATCATTCAGACGTTCAGATATGGGTGCCTCTATGCAGAAACCACGAACAGGAA
>CAYXQX010000134.1:0-8613 GCA_964467485.1 uncultured Porphyromonadaceae bacterium
GTATACAACATCAGCCTTATCCCCTGACAGGATCGAGTACATATCGGCAAATAATTCAGGTGGGTCTTGTAAGTCGCCGTCCATCAGGCCAATAAAGTCTCCTTTTGCTTTTCCCATTCCGGCAGTATAAGCAGCCTGATGACCGAAGTTACGGGAAAGCTGAAGAATTTTTATCCGACTATCTTTCTCGCGATAATTCTTCAGTAAGGAAAGAGTATTATCCGTACTCCCGTCGTCCACAAGAATTACCTCAAACTCTTTAGTGATTTGCTCCAGAGACTCAGTTGTTCGCCCGATAAGTTCAGGGATAACGGCTTCTTCGTTATAGACAGGTATGACAACAGAGATATCCATTGAAAAGATTTAAGACATAAATGTACAAAAAAGAAGAATAAACGCCTTTTTTCAATATTGAAGCCCTCCACCAGGTTCTTGCTTGCGCAGGAATGACGTGGTGTATATAAAATGATTTTGGGCTCGTTACAGTGCTATCCAGCAATTCCCATCCTTATTTGATTGAACCACTGATTCGATGAAGCGCATGCCTCGTATACCTTCTTCAATACCTGGAAACTGGCCTGACACGGTTGTCTGGTTTCTTATGGCCTTGGCTGCTCCTCTGTACAGATTACCAAAAGACTCATATATTCCTTCCGGATGGCCGGGAGGAAGCGCGAAGCTCTCTTTAGCGAAATCCGTGAGGTAATCATAACCCGGCTTGATGATCTCGTATGGGGCACCCTCATGAAACATTTTCAATTCATTAGGATTTTCCTGTTCCCAATGAAAAGCTCCTTTGGATCCGTAAACGCTTATTTGCAGGTTATTCTCTTCACCTGTAGCTATTTGGGAGGCACTAATTACCCCTGTTAGGTTTTCATTAAATTTCAGTAAAACATTCCCGTCCAGGTCCAGTGGGTTCTCCTCTGTTAATGAGCTGAGGACGCCTAGTACCTGCTTTATCTCCAGCCCTGTGGTATATTCAATCAGATTGAAAGCATGTACTCCAATATCAGCCATGCAGGAACTCTGTCCTGATACTTTGGGATCCAGTCGCCATGTGGCCAGCTTACCGCCACCGCCATGGATGATTGGGTTGATCCAGCCCTGCAGGTATTTTGTTTCTACTCTTTGGATCTCTCCGATAGCACCGGCCTCGATACGTCTTTTCATCTCCCTAATCATGGGATAACCTGTATAGGTATGAGTAAGACAGAAAACTCTCTCCTTGCGGAGGGATGTTTCCTGGAGGTCGATAGCCTCTGCTGATGTTATGGTAACCGGTTTTTCGCAGATCACATGGAAATTGTTCTCCATTAGTTTCTTGGCGTGATCATAATGAAGGAAGTTGGGTGTTACTAATGACACCACCTGTATTCTTTCATCCGAAGGAAGAGCTAACTCTCCCGCAATGAAGGAATCAATATCAGGATAAACCCTGTTTAAAGGAATCTCCTCTTCAGCGGCAAACTTTTTTGCTCTTTCAAAATCCACATCAAACACACCGCCCAACATCTCGTATTGGTTGGTTATTCGGGCAGCTACACGGTGGACGCCTCCAATAAAGGCCCCTGTGCCGCCACCAATCATTCCCCAGCGTAATCTTTTCATAATATTTTATTAGTATTTATTGTGCGATTGGTTTCTTCTTCTTCAGCATTGTTGAAAACACAACAGCAAAAAGCACTATCAGTATGGCTGGAAGAACGGCAGTATATCTCAATATCTCAACGCCGGTTGCTCCTGCATCTGAGAAAGCTCCTGATATAGGAAGAAAGATGCTGGTTGACAGCATTCCTGCGCCCCCAAAAATTGATAATCCGAGAGCACCTGTTTCCGGCATTTTCTCAGATAAAAATCCCAGCATGGTGGGCCAAAAGAAGCAAACTCCTATTGCAAATACAGCTGCTGCAAGATATGTTGCTACGGCTCCGGAAAAATAGCTCATTAGTAATAAACCGATCATACTAACAACAGCAGAGAAAAATAACATTCCCGTAGTATTGATTTTATTAATCAGTGGTCCGGCAAAACCCCGGCCAACAGCCATGATACCATTTATGAAGGCCAGAACGAGAATAGGTGCTGTGCCTGTGTCCAGCAGGAGAGAAGACATTCGCTGGTTGGTTGTTAGTTCTGTTGCGGAACTCAGGAGCATGGCAAAAAGCATAATTAAGAACAGCGGTTGAAGTATAGCTTTCCACATACCTCCATAGGAAACTCCCATTTCCACTCTTTCTGTTTTTGGGAATTTCTGTCCCATCATCAATATACCATATGTGGCAAGAGGAATAACAAGGAGTGCAACAAGTATTGGCCAGTCCCAGCCGAGTATATCCATAACTAAATAAGATAGTAAGGACCCAATCACTATACCACCCGGAAACCAAACGTGGAACCTATTTAGCATCTTGGCTTTGTCATTGGGGAATAGTGTGGTAACCAGAGGGTTACATGCTGCCTCAACACTACCGTTCCCTACTCCAATAAACAGAGTACCAACAAATAAAGACCAGAAGTCGAAAGCAAATATTGTTAGTCCAATTCCTATCACATGTAGAAAGAAGGCAATTCTCATAAATTTTTTCATGCCTAATAAATCTACAAACGGACCGCCAATAAATTGGGCAAGTGTAAATCCTAAAAATGCAGGTCCCATAACTATTCCGATCATCTTGTATGTCAGCTCAAAATCGGTTCTCCAAACATTTTCTAATTGAGTCCTTATGGCAAAGGTCATTGCTGTTACTACAAGAGCTATAGTGCTCATCAGGAACAAGCGTTTAGCATTGTATTTTTGTTCGGTCATAATAGTTGGTTTAGTTAATTTATCATGTTTGTTCTTAGAAGGCTTAAAATTAGCAGAAATTGACAGATTATAAAATAATTCTAAGGGGCTAGTGCTTGTTAAATAGCTTATATTTTTTGTAATTTTGAGGACTATGTTGACCGAAGGATCAACAAATCTAAGCATTAACCAAATAAAATAGCGAAATGGCACGACCAGTAACTTTATTTACGGGACAATGGGCAGACCTGCCTTTTGAAACCATATGTGAAAAAATCAGAGAATTTGGATATGACGGGGCGGAGCTCGCCTGTTGGGGCGATCACTTTGAAGTGAATAAGGCAAACCAGTCGTATTGCGATGAGAGAAGAGAGATACTATCAAAGTACGGCTTAAATACCTGGTCGATTTCTAATCATCTTGTTGGTCAGGCCGTATGTGATAATATTGACATGAGGCACAAGTCTATTCTTCCTGATTATGTGTGGGGCAATGGTGATCCCGAGGGTGTTCGTCAGCGTGCAGCTGAGGAGATGGTAAAGACTGCTGAGGCTGCTAAAAAACTGGGAGTGAATGTTGTAAATGGGTTTACCGGTAGTTCTATCTGGCATTTACTCTACTCTTTCCCTGCGGTTCCTGCAGAAATGATTGAGGAGGGATATGAAGACTTTGCTCGTCGGTGGAAACCTATATTAGATGAGTATAAGTCATTGGGTATTCGCTTTGCACTGGAAATTCATCCAACGGAGATTGCTTTTGATAGTGTCACTGCTGAAAGAGCGCTCAAGGCTCTTGATTATCATCCGTCCTTTGGTTTCAATTATGACCCCAGCCATCTGGGTTACCAAGGGGTTGATTATGTTGAGATGATTTATAGATTCTCAGAGAAAATATTCCATGTTCACATGAAAGATGTTGGCTGGTCGCCTTTCCCAACAGCTGCCGGTGTGTTTGGTGGCAATCTTGATTTTGGCGACAGGCAGCGTTATTGGGATTTCCGAAGTCTGGGTCATGGGAACATTGACTTCGAGGAGATCATGCGTGCATTGAACCGTATTCAGTACAAAGGGCCTTTATCTGTAGAGTGGGAGGACAGCGGAATGGATCGTGAGCACGGGGCTGCCGAAGCTTGTGAATTCGTTCGTAATGTCGATTTTCCACCCAGCGATATAGCTTTCGATGCCGCCTTTGAGTAAGGGGCATCATGTATACCGATTGATTTCTTAAGAAAGAATCAGGGGTTTTATACCTATAATTCGCGTATCCAGATATTCCTGAATTTCACTGGGTTGCCATGATCCTGTAGGAGAAGAGGCATTTTTTCAGCATGAGCTGTATACTTTGGATATCCACCATAAACGGATGGTCCTTTAAGCACAAAGTGATCCTGAATTAGTACTCCGTTGTGAAAAACAGTGAAAGTTGCAGGAGAAATCAGGCTGCCATCCTCATTAAAAAGAGGAGCATGAAAAACAATATCATAAACCTGCCATTTCCCTGGTTTGCGTGATGCGTTGACTAAAGGAGCAGATTGTTTATATACTGATCCTGCCTGGCCATTATAGTATGTTTCGTTTTCGTATGAATCCAGAATCTGTACTTCATATAAAGTTTGGACATATACTCCGGAATTTCCTCTTCCCTGACCGTCACCAACAGCTTTTCTGGGTGTTTTCCACTCAACATGAAGCTGACAGTCGCCAAATTCCTGCTTAGTAATTATATTACCCGTTTGGCTGGTAGTCATTGTACGACAAGATGTTTTCCAACCGGCGGGTTCACCTTTTTTGTCCGACCAATTATCTATGTCCTTCCCTTTCTTAAATAAGATAATCGCATCAGAAGGTGCCTTCCTCCACTTACTACCTTCAATAACAGGAGGCTTCCGGCTCCAGTCTTCAGTCATTTTAGGATCTTGTCCCTTAAGAATTAGAGGAATGGTAAATATAAGCAACGAAAAAACAGCGAATTTTTTTAACATAAAAAGCAAGTTTAAAGTTTGGGTATGCCCCAAGGTTTACGATATTCCGGCATTAGAAGCTCATTGGCTGAGTTCTCCTTGAACTGTCGGATTTCCGCATTCCAGTGAATAGTTTCACCGGTTCTGTACGAGATATTACCCATATGGGCTACACGCGCAACGTTCCTTCCGATCTCAGCAGAACAGTTTGTTTCCCTGTCGCGGGATTTCACTGCATCAAGGAAATTCCTGATGTGGAGACCCAGATCTTTGCCTGTTTGGGGCTGTTTGGCGACAGCCTCTATTACCGGTGTGCCGTTAAGCAGTTCGGGAAAAACTTCCCATCCATTTCTACTGGCTACCATTTTTCCGTTTTCACCATGGAATACCAGCCCGTGGTTTAATCCGTACTCGTTAGTTGTTTTTCCAAAATCATTATTCCAAACAACTTTGAGGTCTCCAAAGCGATAATTGCTTGTGAGAGTATCGGGGGTTTCCATAGCATGATCGGGGTAAACAAAATTACCACCTTCAGAAACTATCTCCTGAGGATTTCCAACCTTCATCATCATCATGGCCATGTCCAGGAGGTGAACACCCCAGTCGGTCATTTTCCCTCCGGCATAATCCCAGAACCAGCGAAAATTGTAGTGAAAACGATTGGCATTAAAGGGCCTTAATGGAGCCGGTCCGAGCCACATATCATAATCCACACCTGGAGGAGGAGCAGAGTCCGGTACTTTGGGCAAGGGGTTTCCTCCGTAGAGCCATACATCGACATGGCTTATTTTGCCTAGTTCACCTTTTTGAATGTAGTTACTGGCATTATTCCAGTGCGGGCCCGACCTCTGCCACTGGCCCACCTGGATTACTTTATCGTACTTCTCACTTGCCTTAACCATGAGATCTGCTTCGCCAATGGAGTTTGCCATTGGTTTTTCAACATACACATCTTTGCCGGCCTGACAAGCGAGTATTGTTATCAAGGCATGCCAATGATCAGGTGTTCCAACAATAACTGCATCTATGTCTTTGCGATCTAAAAGAGCTCGAAAGTCCTTAAACAAATCAGGCTTAATATAACCTTCAATTTCTCTTTCATAGGCAAACTTCTCCAGATCAGCAGCCTTTTGCTCAAGTATAACATCATCTACGTCACACAGAGCAACTATTTGAACATCAGGATTTAATATGAAGTTCGTTACATTGGTGTAACCCATATTCCTGCATCCTATTAAGCCAACCCGTATAGTATCATTGGGTCCCGACCGACGGCAGGCATATTGGATTGGCAAACTCCCGGCAACAGCAACACCACCAAGTATTGCCATAGATTTTCTGCAGAAATCTCTACGATTCTGTCCCATAATTCAGTAAACTTTATTAAATCTTATATCTTAGGTAGTTTCCAGGGATCTCTATAAACCGGAGTGATAAGCTTTGTGGCTTCTGCATTGGCTTTAAATTCCTCCTTGTCGGCATCCCAATAAATTTTACTTCCTGTTTTAAGGGCGATATTTCCCATATGGGCCATACTTGCAACTGCTCTTCCTATTGTTGGATTTGCGTTTGTGTTCCTATCGTTATTACGAATACCATTAACGAAATTCTCCATATGGAGAGCCAGTCCTTGACCTGTACCGTTTTGGCGAGCCACCTCTTCAATTTTCTTTTTGTCTCCTCTTCCCTCACTATGTACTTCCCAGCCACCACGGTCAACTACCAGTGTACCATTATTTCCGATGAAAGATAATCCATGCTCTCTCTGCCAATCACCGAGGCCAATGCCCATGGCGTGATCCCACATCACATTGAAATCACCGTATTCATATATTACCTGCTGAGTATCGGGTGTTTCAATGGCACTATCGGGAAAAGCCAGTTTTCCACCTGAGCTCATTGCCGAATTAGGTAATTCGGAGTCCATACCTGCGAGAGCCATATCCAGCAAATGAACACCCCAGTCGGTCATTAAGCCTCCGGCATAGTCCCAGAACCAGCGGAAGTTAAAGTGGAAGCGGTTTTTATTGAAGTCTCTTTTGGGAGCAGGTCCCAACCACATGTCATAATTAACACCTTCGGGAACAGGACTGTTCGCAACAACTTTAGGTGGTTGTATCCAATCGAGGTAAGTCCACACCTTAACTGTTCTGATATCACCCAGGACACCCGAACGAATATAATCAAAGGTATCTTGCCAGTGAGGATCACTTCTTTGCCATTGGCCAAGCTGGACAACTCTTTTGTATTTACGGGCTGCTTTTTCCATTTGGAAAGCTTCATAAATAGAGTTTGCCATTGGCTTTTCAACATATACGTGTTTTCCGGCCTGGCAGGCTTCAATCATAATCAAGGCATGCCAATGATCAGGAGTACCAATAATAACTGCATCAATATCTTTTCTCTCGAGTAACTTTCTGTAATCTGAATAGGTATCAGGTTGTATCCCACCCTGCATCTCTGTTATTTGGGGCAGTCTTTTAGCAAGTACATTTTGATCGATATCACAAATGGCAGCACATTCCACGTTAGGCAACTTCATGATTGTGCTAAGGTCGTTAAAGCCCATTCCATTTACACCAATGGCACCAACCACCAATTTGGCATTAGCCTTATTAGCACAACTGGCTGCACCCGGTATGGCTGATACCAGAGAAACACCAGCTGCAATTTTCGCGCTGGTTTTTACAAAATCCCTTCTAGTTGACATTATTCTGTTTTTTTCGTTAAGTATTGTAATTTGATAAGGGCTAATTTAGTTTAATTTGAGAATTCTCCTGATATTCTCTCTTTAGCAAAGCGAGCCATCTCTTTGGTATCTTCGTTTTCCATCAGTTTGTCCAGGACAGGTAGAGAGGCTTTTGATCCCCACTGACTTAGATCGCGACACAGTTCATTTTTGGCGTCGTTACTGGCTTTGGAGTCAAGGAATTTGATGATTTTCTTTTCCAGATCGGCCAGCTCTTCCATATCAGAGGCTGCGTTACGCATAGTGTTCTGAAGATCCTGAAGACATTTTCTGCTATCCCCTTTGTGGAAATCCGTAAGGCTTTTCAGCAATTCATCAGTAGTATAAGGTCTGTATTTGTCCCAACTGCTCAGAACATTTGTGCTTGGAAACTCTTCGGGTACTTCCTGACTTACGCTTCCGGTTGCTGCCCATTCTGCTCCTCTTTGAAGAGTGACAATGAAGCCAACACATTTCATAGCAGAATTAGAACCAGGCACACCTGCGTGACCGATAACGGTATGGAATATTCTTCCCTTGCCGTATTCCAGCACCATTAGAATTGGTTCGTGATGGCCGGTTCCACCTTTGGCAGTATCTGCATAGGCGGTGGATAAAACAGTCATGTTTTCTGCCGGGCCGCGAAGCTGGCTGTACAGTTCATCCTGACCGTGCATCCATGCTGTTGGTAATCCTTTGGTGATAGGATGATCTGTTACACGATTTACTACCTGAAAAGCATGCTGTGCTCCATGCGAACCGCCTCTACCGGGGCTCATGTCTTTTACAATAGCTCCATCTTTCCAATATACGTATGGTCCGTCTTTTTCATTTCTGTCGCCCCAGCCACCAAGACCGGTAATTTGATTATACTCTTTCCAATCATGAAAAGCGTTATTGGCAGCATGATAAACGACCACGCCTCCTCCCTGGTTTACATAATCCACGAAGGCTGTTTTTGTAGGCTCCGACCAGGAATCACCTGTATAGTCCAGTACCACAACATCATAATCTGAGAAGGTTGGAGTAAATCCAGACATATCTTTTCCGGCGGCCGGGGATGTAGCAATATCCACGGCAAATAAACCTGTATTTTCCAGAATATCTTTCAGTATGGGGGATGAAGCCTCCCAATTG
>CAYXQX010000135.1:0-6497 GCA_964467485.1 uncultured Porphyromonadaceae bacterium
GGTTCATATCATTATCATCCCAGGCTGCTAGTCTTTTTTCTAAAAGCCATTCTCCGTCCCCAGAAAAAAATGATGATAGTGATAGATTATCAGAGCTTAATGACTGTTTAGTTTTTGATCTATAATAATCAATAATTTTATAATTGAGGATTGATAGCAACCATGTTTTAGGGGAACTATCCCCTCTGAATGAATCAATTTTTTCTGAGGCAGCCAGGAAGGTATCCTGAACCAGATCTTTGGCTAATTCGGAATTGGAGACTTTATATGATGCTCAGGACAATAAATCGCCTGTAAATTCTCTTACCCAATTTGCGAGGTCTTTTTCTTTCAAGTTTGGCTGAAGATTTACTTTCATATTTTAAGCCCCCACCTCATCTGAGATGGAGGCTTTTGTTTTCGTTTATGAAATTTTAATGACCACCACCGGCAGCCTTCATAAAGGCTTTACTACCACCAACAACCGGCAAGGTGATTGTAGTTCCATTTAAATCAACTGTTAATTCAGTTCCCGGCTCAGGCCATAGGGTAAAGTCTTTATCGCTAGAGAATATCATTAATCCTATTTGTTGTCCGGCAGGTATTATCTGATCATCGGGCTGCAAATTGAAAGTCATCTCATAGAATTTGCCAGGCACGAGTGGTTCGCTCTCTCTCAGTGATTTGTAATTCTGAAGGTCGGCCCATCCCCGGGTGATTATATTGTCGGTAATTTTTGCCTTACGTCCATTATTCCATGGCAGTGATACCACCCAGATTGAAAGATTCACGGCAGGTTTGCTACTGGCCATTTTAACAGTCATGCTAGCAGTTCCTGAAAGGTGAACATCTTCTTTCAAGATTGGTGAAACATACATCAGACGGTGAGAAGTCCATTCTGTTTGAGCCAGGGTGGAACCATCGAAATACACGTTATCAACCAGAGTTTCTGCGCCTTGTCCATTCATTTCATGAGGCACTAGTGATCCCGAGCGTGGTGCTCCGCCAGCCAGATAAAATGTTACATCTTGAGCATCAGGATTAGGATAATCTGCATAAGGGGTTGGCTTGTCTCTCTCATCACCTTCTCTGACAATCCATGCCTTTGGATCATTCTCTACACCGTTCTCAACACCAAGGACATACCTTGCAAACCACTTATTCATCATTTCGTGAGGTGGTTGGCCGCCATGGCCGCCCTGATGGTAATATATCTGGACTGGAACGCCCTTTTCTTTGAGAGCTTTAGAAATTCTCCAGCTATGTTCAGGTACAACATTCCAGTCGTTAAATCCGTGAGACATTAGAACGGCTGCCTTCAGGGGGCCTAAATCATTCAGGTAATCTCTGCCGGCCCACCAGTCGCTGTAATCTCCTTTTTCACGATCCTGATTTGCCAGCATTTCACCGTCTCTTACATTGCAATCACAAGAGTCTGCGAGGTAAGAATTACTATGGATAAAATCATAAAGGACATCAATATCTTCTCCAATCCATCCTCCCGGATGTCGTACTAATCCATTGGTGCGATAATAATGATAGTAGGAGGTATTAGGTGCAATTGGGATAATAGCCTCTAATCCGTCGACTCCTGTAGTAGCCGCAGCAAGAGGTATTGTTCCATTATAGGATGTACCAGTCATCCCTACCTTACCGGTTGCCCAATAAGCTTTTACCTCGGTTTTTCTGTCTAGTTCAGTATATCCTTTTGCCCGGCCATTCATCCAGTCAATAACGGCTTTTGGAGCAAGTGATTCGTTGTCTCCTCCAACTGTTGGACATCCCTGAGACATTCCGGTACCTGGTGAAGATGAGTGGATTACTGCATATCCGTATGGCAACCATGTTCTAACTTGTCCCATTGAAATTATAGGACGGGTATTGCGTGCTTCCCATTCAGGGAAAGCTTTTCTTTTTGGTGGAGGGTCATTTAACTCCTGCCTTGGATTCCAGAAATATTGTTTGTCACCAGTTCCCGTTCCTGCAAAATAGGGGCTTGACTCATAAATTGCAGCAACTTTTAAACCCTCTTCGGTTTGAGCAGGACGAGTTACATCCATATGGATCAGGTCAAGTTGTCCATCTCCATCAGAATCATATTCTGCTTCGACGAATAGATCATGCTGGATCCATTTATCAGGATCCTTGAACTCAGGAACTACCTGGGTCATACCATTTTTTATTACAGGACCAAGTTTCGACTTCTTCTTTTGGGCCTGAAGAGACCCGGATGTAATGATTGCTATTCCTAGCAGAATAAATAGCGATTTGATGGATGTTTTCATAATCATTGTTTTGCGTTGTTTGCGGGGCTAAAGATAATATACTTGTCCATTATTTTGAATTAGAATATTTACCTGATAGCACAAAAATTTATCTGATAAATGTAGTTTGTTATCCTGATAATTTCATTTCATCTGATGATATGCAGATAAATTGATCATTTGATTATTGCTAATGATGAAATATGTGTGTTGTTGTTCCCTGCACTTTAGTGTGGCATTTTCCGACATAATCTTTATCATCCTTAGGCAAATAGCCATAAAATCAGTAGTTTAACTTCCTGGCAAGATGTTTGGCTTTTATTTTCAAAATCATTAAAATTGATATGATCATGATTAAAAAAACATTATTTCTCAGCATTCTCCTGTTTGGTATTATCTCTACTATGGGAATTAATGCTCAGGAGGGTCAAAAAATCTATAAATCTGATGAGGTAGATGTTAAACCGAGCTTCCCGGGAGGTGAAAAAGCCTATCGGACCTTTATTCGGAAAGAGGTCAAATTTCCGATTGAGGCGAGGGCTCAAAATAAGAAAGGTGTAGTGTACATAAGTTATCTGATATTAGCGGATGGGAGCATTCAACAAGTTAAATTTGCTAAATTCATGGATTGGATTCCAGATGCGGATGGAAAATATCATGAGTCAAAAGATAAAATTGAGCCTGTAAAGTCAATTGTTGATGAGGCTATTAGAGTAATTAAAAAATTTCCAAAACATGAACCAGGTCAAAAGAATGGAATCCCGGTTTCCGTTTTGATGGAAACAAAACTGACCTTTTTCGCAGCTGGTAAATAGAGGCTATGTTCAGAATCTTGTTTACTCTTTATTGGGGTCATTTGAAAAGGTACCGCTGGCAGTTCATAATTATCCTTGCCGGATTAGTATTAGGACTAACAACCGGTATTTTGTCATTCTTATATATCCGGTATGATCTGACCTATGATCATCATTATCAGGGTTACGAAGATGTATACCGGCTATACCGGGAGGAAATAGCAGAATCAGGGAAATCGGTTATCTTTTCTGCAGTACCAATCTCGCTTAGGAATCATTTGGATGGTCTTTTTCCTGAGATAGATATTGTGACTCGTATGAATCCGTATAAAAAAATCGATTTGGAAATAAACAGTTCTGAAACAACTGATCCATTCAAGGAAAGAGTATCTAATATCATTGCGGCGGATACAAATTTTTTAAAGGTTTTTCCTCAATCTTTTCTCTATGGATCTGCGAAGTCAGCTCTCAAGGATCCTTATTCTCTCATAGTTACCAAGAAATTCGCAAAGAAGTATTTTGGCAGAAGATCACCGATGGGAGAGTTTGTCAGTCTAAACATGACGGATTTTAAGGTGACTGGTGTCATTGAAGACCTTCCCGGCAACACTCATATTGGTTTTGAAGCGATTTCAAGTACTCTATTAACAGGACAGCCGGTTGGTTATATATTTATGAAATTGAACAAGCAGACCAATGTTGAGCAATTTTCAAAGAAGCTATCAGGTTTCTTTCAGGATCACCCTGCTGCACGATCCTTTTCATCTGCAGCCAGTGTAAAACCGGTATTGATACCCTTAAAGGATATTCATTGGGCGCACTATACTGTCGATTCAAACCGAACAGAGCATAAATACTATGTTTGGGCGATCTCTTTAATCGGCATTTTTGTCATATTAATATGTTTGTTCAATTTTGCCACAGTACTTTCTTCTCAAGGTTCACTCCGGGGAAAGGAACTTGGTATTAAACGGGTCCTTGGAGAGAGTAAAGCCGGTCTATACAAAAGCCTGTTTTTCGAAACCTTTGTGACGGTTGGAATAGGGATCATTCTCTCCTTGTTTTTGATAGAGATGATCCTACCTGTTTTCAACAATATTGCAGATAAACATATCACCGAAAGTCACCTCTATAGTCCTGTTGGTCTTCTGTTTATTTTTGGGGTGTGGATAGTAGTCAGTATAGCTTCAGGAATTCTCCCGGCAATACAATACTCCAGAATCACTGTTTCAGAGACGGTTAAGGGAATGAATGAAAAACCGGCAACGATTTCTATTACTCAAATTGCCATGTTGATGTTTCAGTTTGTCATTTCCTATGTTGTAATATTGCTTACTGTACTTATTGCCGGGCAGGTAAGAATGACCAAGGTTATGGATCTTGGTTTCAACAAGGAGAATGTTATAATGTTGAACAATCCTGACATTGGTTACGAGCAGCAATATGAATCCATGAGAACTGAATTGCTAAAATATCCAGAGATCGAGGGAGTCACTGTTGCACTTAATTTTCCAAAGCGAGGGGCTGTAAATGAAGATATTCTTATCGATACCCCTGATGGTCAAAAAGGGATGTTTACAGGAAAAATGTGGGTCGGAAGAGATTACTTAAAGGTGATGGGCTTTACCCTTGTCGAAGGAGAGACTTTTTCTGATGACATCCCGGATGGGGTACTCGTAAATGAGACCTTTGCGGCTCAATTTGGGCAGGATGATTTTTTTGGAACCCAGGTTTTCAATAATCAAGGAGAGTTTTTTGGAAAGATAACAGGGATTGTCAAGGATTTTAACCTTTATTCCTTGCATAAGGAGATTGAACCTATCATACTAATAGGGCAGGGAGGCTATGAATCCGGCAGGATACACATCAGGATAAGTGCACATAAATCAAAAACTTTATTGTCGCGTATTGAACAACAATGGCAAAAGTTTTATCCTGATGATCCATTTTCCTATTACTTTCTGGATGAGGATCTTGCAAGCTATTACCGGGAGGATAGGATTCACTCCGGATTTTTATGGGCATCATCGATTATCGCATTTTTACTGGGAGTTCTTGGTTTATTTGCAATGACAGCTTTTGATATCCAACAAAAAAGAAAGGCTCTGGCGATACATCGTGTATTTGGTGCAAATTACTCCGACCTTCTAAAACACCTAAGTAAAATAAAACTGATATTGTTGGGTATTGCATTTATACTTGGTGTTTCGATTTCTATTCTGATCTATTTCTTTTGGGTTCAAAATTTTGCCTATAGAGCCCCTGTTAAGCCAATGGCAGTTATTCTGGTTTTTATACTTATGAATTCAGCCTACATTCTAACAGTAATGAGACTTGTATGGTTAGTAAATAATAAACCGCCGATGGATTCTTTGAGGATCGAGTGATTAATCTTTCGATAAATCTATAATTGAGCTAATTTAGAGGTGTATGAAAGTTGGAGATAAATCTATATTAATAATTGATGACAATAAGGACTTACTTAATGTACTGGATTTGATCCTCACTGGACACGGATGGAAGGTTGATCTGCTTTCATCCCCGAATGACCTGGTCAATCAATTGAGATTGCATCAATATGATGTCATTTTACTTGACATGAATTTTAAGGATAATTCATCAACGGGAAATGAGGGCTTCTTTTGGCTTAGTGAGATCAAAAAGATTGATCAGGATCAAACAGTTGTTATGATCACAGCTTATGGAGATATTGACATGGCTGTTAGGTCTTTAAAGGATGGTGCGGTTGATTTTATTGATAAAGCATGGGACCAGTCAAAGATCCTGTCAACGCTGGAGGCAGCATGGCAAATAAGCGTTTCAAAGCGGCAAATATCGAAATTGAAATCACAAAGATCTCACCTAAGCAGGCAGCTAAATGAGCAAACTCCGGTTTTCTGGGGTGAATCAAAGGCTATCAGGGAGGTGAAAAGTCTGATTGACAAGGTTGCTAAAACAACAGCCCATGTATTAATTCTTGGAGAAAACGGGACCGGTAAAGAAGTTGTGGCCAGGGCCATTCATCAGAAATCTTTGCAAGCCGAAGAAGTATTTATTTCTGTTGATATGGGTAGTATTCCGGATAGTTTGTTCGAAAGTGAAATGTTTGGATATGAGAAGGGTGCATTTACCGGTGCAGACAGATCAAAAGTTGGACGCATGTTTCTGGCTGGTGGAGGAACCCTCTTTCTTGACGAGATTGGAAATCTTAACCTTGATGTGCAATCAAAACTTCTTCGGGTTTTGGATACTCGTCAGATTGTTCCCCTGGGCAGTCAAAAGGTTTTACCTGTTGATTTTCGATTAATTACTGCAACTAACAGTCACTTGGCTGACATGGTCAATTCCGGCTCTTTTCGCGAGGATCTTTTCTATCGATTGAATACTATTACAATTACAGTACCCCCTCTAAGGGAAAGAATAAGGGATATTCCGGGGCTGGCAAATCTGTTTCTAAAAT
>CAYXQX010000135.1:6507-8563 GCA_964467485.1 uncultured Porphyromonadaceae bacterium
TTCAGACGAAATATTTTGACAGAAAATATTTCAACAAAAAGAACTCAAAGGACTACCAATTTAGAAAAGCAGATATTTCGCGAATGGAAAAATATTGCTGGCCGGGGAATGTACGTCAGTTACAGCATACCATCGAAAGATCAGTTATCCTGTCTGATGGTTCCTACATTGATCTTGAGTACCTTGGAGAAAATGATCACCATGAGGCCAGTCTTGATCCTGATGTTTTTTTAGATCTTACACTTAATGAACGCAAATTAGTTATGGAGGCTCTGACCCTTTCGAAGGGTAATATCTCAAAGGCAGCAGGATTATTAGGAATTAACCGGTCGACCGTCTATGATAAAATTAAAAAGCACGGGCTCTAAGCTCCAACGTCTTGGCTTACTTGTTCGGCTTGTTATCCTGATGGCAGAGCTTTGGATATTATTTCTCCTGTTCCACGATAAAGGTCATCCGGTGAGCAAAGCAGTAATGATCGTTCTGATTATTACTACATTCATAATTCTCATACTCTATTATGACCGGCCGGTTAAGAATTTTAACCGAATGCTGCAAGGGCTTGAATATCGAGAGGGGACATTCAAATTGAGACATGGGGCTCAGACTCTGGGACCTAATACTCAGGAGTATTTAAATCGCCTGACCACAGCATTTTCTCAGGTTATGATGGAAAGGGAAAGGCAGGCACACTTTTTTGAAAATATTTTGAGAATCAACCCATCTGGTATACTGGTTATATCAAGGAATCAAAAAATCAGGTTATATAATGAATCTCTTGTCAGGATATTGCATATTAAGGAACCTCTTACCTACAACAAATTAGAAAAAAATTATCCTGATTTAATCCAGCTTATTGAGACCTTTGACAATGATCGGCAAATTGTTCAGAAGTTGAAAATAGAGGAGGTGAGCACTTGGATTAGTCTGACAGGCTCCAGTCTGATGCTTGATGGGGATGAATACCGGGTTATTGCTGTGGAAGATGTTCAGAAAGTGGCCGATAAGAAGGAAGAGGAAACCTGGGAGGAAATGGCCAAGATAATTA
The DNA here is from genome assembly GCA_964467485.1 of uncultured Porphyromonadaceae bacterium. Classification (GTDB taxonomy): domain Bacteria; phylum Bacteroidota; class Bacteroidia; order Bacteroidales; family UBA12481; genus JAUVKA01. The sequence continues at coordinate 7,556 of CAYXQX010000135.1, forward strand.
TTCATGAGGTGAAGAATTCATTGAGCCCAATCCGCTTGTTATTAAATCAATTTATTAACTTGTTTCGTGAGAATTCCGGGCCTAAGGGAATGACCAAGGGAGATGATACTCAGGAGGTGAGACTCCTCAATGCTCTGGAATCCGTTGAGAAACGAACATTGGGACTGATGGAATTTGTTGAAGGATATAAATCCTTGCTTCATCTTCCTCAACCCGGGAAAGTCCGAATATCACTTGCCAGCTTGATCAATGAGCTGACCCAGGTGATGGACCCTGAAGCAAAGCAAATGGGGGTGCGTCTGTCGGGTTCATGTCCTGACGATTTATTTCTGAATGCCGACACGCAGCAAATTACTCAGGTGTTGATGAATCTGGTAGGTAATTCTTTGCATTTTATGCAAAATGCTAATGATCCATATATAATTTTAAGTGGCTGGAAGGAACGATCCCAAATTATTATTTCTGTGGAGGATAATGGTCTTGGTATTCCGGAAGAGTTGCATGAGCAGGTTTTTACACCATTCTTCTCCACCCGGGCTGGAGGAACTGGAATTGGCCTGAGCTTTGCCAGAAAAGTGATCAGTCAGCACCTTGGAGAAATCAGGCTGATGAGTAAGCCCGGGAGGACTGTTTTTAAAATTTCCTTGCCAGGGGGGGGCTGAATGGACGATACTCTAGTGGATTGGTACATCACTTTCCATGCTTTCATTTTCATTTGTAGCTGTTCGAAATTCAATTAAAAATACATTTTTGGCAATTGGTGAAAATTGCTATATCTTGCAACTGAATAATAGTTGCAATGACTAAAAGAGAAAAACTAAAGGAAAGATTTAGATCTCAACCGAAAGATTTTACTTATTCTGAATTGAAAACCTTGTTGGGTAGTTGGTGCAGATTTTGGATGCATGTGTTAAGGAGGGTTTATTATGAAGGATGTAATTAAATATAAGGAATATCTTGGAACGGTTCATTTCAGTGCTGAGGACGAAGTTTTTTATGGAAAAATTG
>CAYXQX010000136.1:0-8554 GCA_964467485.1 uncultured Porphyromonadaceae bacterium
TTCTGTATCACATAACAATAACAAGCCTATGTATACTTTCAATACAGCTGATATTGCCACTGTGAGGAATCATCTTCCCACTGCTATAGCATCACTGGATCTGATTCGTCTGGTGCCTAATCCTTATTACGGCAATTCGGCTTACGAAAGGAGCCAATTCGACAATGCGGTAAAAATCATTAATCTGCCAAATACATGTACTATATCCATTTATTCCATTAGTGGAAATCTTATTAGACGTTTCACAAAAGATGCCGAGCAGACTTACATGAAGTGGGATCTAAAGAATCAGTTTGGCATTCCCATAGCCAGCGGAGTGTACATAGTGCATGTTGATGCTCCGGGAATTGGGGAGAAAATCTTGAAGTGGTTTGGAGCTTTACGTCCACAAGACCTTCATAGTCTTTAGTTATTGGATGGGGTTATTTCCCTTTACCGGTGAAAACCCTTGGTAACAAACTTCAATACATCAGGTAAAGCTGTGCGCCAATACTCCCATGAATGCGCGCCGTCTCTAATGCGGAACTCATGGGGGATTTCTTTCTTGCGCATGGCTAGATGAACGAGGGAATTACCTTCGTAAAGGAAGTCATCATCTCCACAATCGATGTACCATCTAATGGCTTTTTTCTTGTCATCAGGAATTTGGTCAATTAGTGATAAGGCATTATGTTGGTGATACCATTTTTCCAATTCCTCCTGAGTCTCATAACTGGCCTGAGCCCAATTGGCTGCTTGTTTTGCATCATCTAAGGATAGTGGTCCAATATACGCACTTAGTGGACAGGCAGATGAAAACATGTCTGGTCTATGAAGGGCATACATAAACGATCCACCACCACCCATAGATAAGCCAGCTACTGCCCTAAATTCTTTTTGTTCCTTGATACGATAGGTTTTTTCGATGTATGGAATAAACTCCTCAAAGAAAAAATCTTCATACGACCAATCTCCTTTTATATCATTGAAATATCCCATCTTTCCTGATCTGGCATCAGGCATTACAATGATCATAGGTGTTGCAGTACCATCTTTTATAGCCTTGTCTGTAATGTATTGAACCTCACCAAATTGCACCCATCCTGTTTGGTCGTCGCCTGCTCCATGGAGCAGATAAAGCACAGGATAACTACGAGTGGAAGTTTCATAATCAGGAGGAAGATAGATTGCATATTTTCGCTGTCCATCTAAAATCTTGCTGGGTATTTCCAAATTGTCAAATACCTTACTTGCTTGTGCCATAAGTAATCCGGGGAGTAGTATACCGATGATAATAAGAAATTGCTTTTCCATATGCTTCATTTTAGCGTAAAATTATGAAATTTCCCGAGCAAAAGTATAATTATAAAAAACTTACTTTTGCCGGGTGACAATCAGATCGTACATATTCTGCTTTTTGCTTTTTGCCTATGGAGTCATCCTGGGGCATGAGGTAGTCTATGGGCATCACACCTCAGGCGGCAATAACTGTCACCAGCATACATCCGGGCCCTGCGAAAACCACGATGAAGATTCTGGGCATCTGCCTTGTTTATTTGATCTTAATCCACATGTTGCCTCTAATGGGCCGGATTTGAACCCTACGATTACAGATTTTGATTTAAATGGTTTAGATTCTTTCCTTATTGCTGGTTTAGTCGGTATAAAGAAAGTTCGGGACTGTGATTCTCTACCTCCTGATAGAGAGAAGATCGAGCTCTACAATTTCCAAGGATCCCGTAGCCACTGTCTACGGGGGCCACCGCTTGCCTAATATTCCCCCTCTTTTATAAAATCAGGGCAGGACTGAGTGTCCTGTTAAATTCCAATTGTAATTATTTAATTATGAAACGTATAACATCAATATTATTTTTTTTACTTCTCCTGGCAGCCTGTAATAATTCGGCTGATATTCAGGAGAATCCGGTGCAAGCTCATGATCATGGAGCAATTTTGATTCTATTATTCGAAGATAACATGGAGCTTTTTGCGGAGGCAGATCGCCTCTTTGCAGGACATGAAGTTGACATTAGAGCTCATCTCACATTTCTGGAGGAGTACTCCCCGGCAGAAAAGGGAATTCTTTATACCAGGATAGTTCAGGGACAGGATGTGCCTGATTGGGAGCCATTGGAATTGGCCCATCCCGGGGTATTTACAGGGGTGGTAAAACCTAATGATCCGGGCACTTGTGATTTTCAATTTATGTATAAAGAAGAAGGTCGTGAGGTAGTCTTTACCATGAAATCCATTAAGGTTTATTCTCATGATGATGAACTTCCGGCTGATCCTGAGCATGGTGACGAGGCAATATTCACTAAAGAGCAAGCCTGGAAAACAGATTTTGGATTGTTGCCTCTCGAAACTAAAGAATTCAGCAGGGCAATTCATAGTAGCGGGGTGATTATTGCTGCTCCATCCAGTGAGGTGGAGATTATATCGCCTGTTGCCGGCAAGGTTACTTTCAATGGTACTGAGCTGAATGAAGGGACCTTTGTTAAGCAGGGTACGGTTCTGTTTACTTTACTAAGTACGGGTCTTAGTCATGACAATATTTTGCTTGAGCTAAATACTGCAAAAACGGAATATGAAAAGAGTAAGGCCGATATGGAGAGGAAGGAAGAATTGCTTAAAATAGAGGCCGTTTCGCGAAGAGAATATGAGGTAGCAAAAGCAACTTTTGATCAGGATAAAGCCCGATTTGATGTCCTTCAGTCTCAGGTGGGTGAGTCTGGGATAGTTGTAAAAAGTCCGGTGTCGGGATATATTACAGAAATACTTTGTGCCACGAATAGTTTTGCTGAAACAGGAACTGTTCTATTGAAATTAGTCAAAGATGATGGTTTACTTTTAAAGGCAAATGTGCCTGTTATTTATGCCAGCAGTATTAAATCAATTTGTACGGCTAATATAAAATACCCGGATAGTCCTAATGTTCATTCGATTCAGGAATGGGATGGCCGGCTTGTTAGTTCTGGGCGCATCATTGATCCCCAAACTGGGATGATACCTGTGTTTTTCAGTATTGAAAAGTCAGAGTTTCTACCTGGCACTTTTGTTGAAATATGGTTGCTGACCGATTCCATCCCTGATCAAATAGTTATACCAGGCTCCAGTCTGATTGAGGAATATGGTCAGTATTATGTGTATGTCCAGGAAGAAGGGGAAACCTATGAAAAGCGAGCCATTAGAATTGCCGAAGGTGATGGGATCAATTATCAGGTTTTAAGTGGTCTTGAAGCTGGCGAAGTTATTGTATCTAAAGGGGGTATGGCAATTAAGCTTGCTAATGCCATGGGTGCTGCACCTGTTCATTCTCATTAAAACTATCATTAAGACAAGTTTATTATGCTTAAATCGATATTAAGATATAGCCTGACAAACCGCTTGGTGGTTATTATAATTGCCATCTCGATAGTCATTTTTGGCTGGCTAACAATAAAAAGTCTGGAGATTGATGTGTTCCCGGATTTAACAGCTCCTTCTGTTGCTATTCTCACTGAATCTCCCGGGATGGCTCCGGAGGATGTGGAACGGCAAATAACCTTTCCAATAGAGACGGCCATGAATGGTGCAAGTGATGTAAGAAGGGTTAGGTCTACTACAACTCTTGGCTTCTCAATTGTATGGGTAGATTTTGATTGGGGGATGGATATTTATAAGGCCCGACAGATTGTCTCTGAGAAATTAATCCTGATACAGGAGGATCTTCCCTCTGGTTCTCAGATGCCATTTATGGCTCCACAGTCCTCAATTATGGGTGAGATTATTCTTGTAGCTGTTCACTCCGAAACGACTGATCCCATGGAGTTGCGTACTCTTGTAGATTGGGAGATAAGTCCACGTCTGTTGGCTATTAACGGAGTCTCCCAGGTTGTAACAATCGGGGGGGATCTAAAAGAATACCAAATACAGTTAGATCCCTTCAAAATGGATCATTATCAAATCAGTATAGATGATGTTTTGTCGGTGTCCAGGGACATGAATGTGAATACATCAGGAGGTATATTGAATCAACATGGCCAGGAGTACATTATCAGGGGATTGGCTCAGACAAACCAGCTAAGCAGGATATCTGAAACCTTGGTAAAGATGCACAATGGTGTTCCTGTGTTGATGAGTCAGATAGCTGATGTACAGCTGGGTAGTCATATCCCCAAAGTAGGGGAGAGTTATTACAATGGGGAAAGGTCGGTTGTGATGACAATTCTCAAGCAGCCCAGCGGTAATACTATTGAGATTACGGAGAGTATTGACAGGGCCATAGATGAAATGCATGCATCCTTACCTGCTGATATTACGGTAAATGATCATGTTTTCAGGCAGGCAGATTTTGTGAAGACATCGGTTAACAACGTTACCAGGGCTCTTATTGAAGGGGGACTGTTTGTTATCCTGATTTTATTCCTGTTTCTAATGAACATTAGAACAACATTGATCTCTCTTGTTGCCATACCAATATCACTTTTGATTACTATTATTGTCATCAAGATTTTTGGATATTCGATAAATACTATGTCGCTAGGTGGAATGACGATAGCCATTGGCGTACTTGTGGATGATGCTATCATTGATGTAGAGATAGTGCTGAAACGCTTGAAGGAAAACCGGCTTTTACCCGAAGGGGAGAGAAAGCCTCTGCTGAATGTTGTTTATCATGCTTCTCTGGAAATCAGATCCTCCATTATTCATGCTACAGTGATCATTATTGTAGCCTTTATACCCCTCTTCTTTTTATCAGGTATGGAGGGAAGGATGCTCCGTCCTTTGGGAATAACATTTATTGTATCCTTGCTTTCCTCCATGATCGTTGCTCTAACTCTAACACCAGTATTGTGTAGTTTAGCTTTTACTACTGAGAAGCAGTTGAGCCGCCCGGTTGAGGGAGGTAATATGCTGGTTAGGAGGCTGAATAGTGGATATGCCAGATTATTGGATCATATATTAGGATTCAAAAAATGGGTAATCGGGATTCCTGCTTTGCTGCTGATTGCAGCTCTCATCATATTAACGACATTTGGGAGCACTTTCCTACCAAAATTTAACGAAGGGGTTCTAACGATCATTTCACAATCGGTTCCCGGCATATCCCTGGAGGAAACTAATCTTTTAAATCTTCAGGTTGGAGAAAAACTGATGAATATCGAGGGGGTTAAACTTGTAACCAGGCGCACGGGAAGAGCTGAGAAGAGTGAACATGCCCACGGTGGCTCCAACTCATCTGAGATAGATGTTCCTTTTGATCTTAATGGGCGCACACTAGAGGAGTTTATGGAGGAGGTGCGCCATGAATTGTCAGAAGTATCCGGTTTATCGTTTGTAATTGGCCAGCCTTTGTCGCATCGAATCGACCATATGTTGTCCGGAACAAGGGCCGAAATAGCGGTTAAGATTTTCGGTCAGGAATTGGGGCCACTATATGATATGGGACGGGAGATTGGTGAGTTAGCCAAAACAATCCCAGGGCTGGTTGATGTGAATGTAGAGCAGCAGATTGATGTGCCACAAATTCAGATAATTCCAAATCGTGTAATGCTGGCTCAATATGGTATTTCAGTGCCTCATTTCAATGAATTTGTGCGGGTAGCTTTTGGAGGAGAGAAGGTAGGTGAAGTTTATGAAGGAAATCGAAAGTTTGACCTTACAGTACGGCTAAAAGATGAGTATCGTGGTCAGATTGAGCAGATTAGGAATGCATATATAGATACTGGGACCGGGGCAAAAGTTCCGCTGAGTTTAGTGGCCGATGTGGTATCTGCTGGTGGGCCTGTAACTATCAACAGGGAGAATGTTCAACGGAAACTTGTTGTTTCGGCCAATGTTGCCGGGACAGATATTAAATCAGCAGTCAATGACTTACAGTCGGAGATAGCGGATCATATTGTGCTGCCTCAAGGGTATTTTATTGAGTATGGAGGTCAGTTTGAAAGTGCTGCAACAGCCACCCGAAGGATTCTTCTTGCTTCCCTGCTGGCTCTTGCTGTAATTTTCATGATATTGTTTATGGAGTTTCGCCGTTTGGGCTTAGCTGGAATTATCCTAATAAATCTTCCCCTGGCTTTAATTGGAGGAGTAGGAGCTGTTTGGATTACCTCCGGGTCGTTAAGTATTCCTGCATTAATTGGTTTTATTACATTATTTGGTATTGCCACTCGAAATGGAATACTATTAGTATCCCGATATCAGTCACTAGTTGATCAGGGATTTAGTGTCAGGGATTCAGTTATAAAAGGTTCTGCTGATCGGCTGAATCCGATACTTATGACTGCATTGACTGCTGCCCTGGCCCTCCTTCCATTGGTGCTTGGCGGAGAGAAGCCGGGTAATGAGATTCAAAGTCCAATGGGAGTTGTGATACTTGGTGGTCTTATTACTTCAACAATATTGAACCTTTTTGTAATTCCGGCAGTGTACCTGATTGTTGGAGGACGATTCTCTAAACCTACGGAAAAAGTAAAACTCGTATGATGAAGAAATTTATATTAATCATAATAGTTCTGGGCCTTGGATTAAATACAAACGCCCAGAACAGTGTACAGCAAACTGCCACAGACATTGTTTCGAATAACCTTATTATTAAGGCTCTGGGTATTGAGAATCAAATTAAGATGTTGGAGGACAGGAAGGCTTTGATTCCTGATGATCCCGAGCTTATTGGTGCTTATTTATGGGGGTCACCTTCCTTTATTGGAAAGCGCAAAAACCTTAATGCACATCAGAGAATCAAATTTCCAACTTATTATTCTCAGCTGAAAAAGGTGAATGACTTATCTACTGATCTTTATGGGATTAACCTCGATTCTGAAATAAACAGGGTATTGTTTGAATCGCTGGATTTGATGATAGATATGGTTCATCTGTCAGGAAATAAAGAGGTGATCAGGGAGCGCCTGGTGCTACTCAGACAGATCCACAGCTTAGCAGCAAAGATGTTCGATGCTGGTGAAACAAATCGTATTGAGCTTGAAAAAGCCAGCTTGCTTGTGGATATTTATCAGCAGGATTTGCTCATGCTTATTTCAGAGGAAAAAATTATTGGCAGACAGTTGGTAGTTCTAAATGCCGGTCAGGGTTTGGATCTTCATGCTTTGAAGTACTCTGATTTTGAAGAGATGTATTCGAATAGAAAGGCCAATAGTGCAATGGTTGACAATCCTGTGCTTGAGCTGGCAAAAATCAATAAGCAATTGGCAGGAGCAAACGTGGATTTTGCAAAAACAGCTTACCTTCCTGATCTTCAGTTTGGTTTTGTGAGGGAGACTATTAGGGATGAAAAACTTGCCGGAGTGGAGTTTGGAATTTCTATACCCATTTGGGGCAAATCAAATCAGGTTAAAAAAGCCAGGCTTGGTAGGGATCTGTCGGAATATAATGAAACTCTAACAAAATTGCTTATCAGCAACGACTGGGATAATCTTAACGAGATGGCCAGGCAGTCGATTGAAATCAAGGGAAATCTGGAGTCTAGTCTGAACTCGCTTAAATCAAAGGAGTTATTAGAAGAATCATGGAAGCAGGGAGAGATATCTTTACTTGATTATCTCAAAGAGTTACCATTTTACTATGGAGTGGAGGACCGGGTTATTGAAGCAGAGCGACAATATTACAAGGCTCTGCTAAACAGGAATAGCAATCATTTGTCTCAAATGATAGGTTTATAGATGGTTTGAGGAAAGTAGAGACAGATTGTAATCTGTCTCTACAATCGAAAACCAGTAATTAACCGTGAGACAGATTGTAATCTGTCTCTACAAGGGTTATTAATTCCTCCAAAACTTTGTAGCCACTTCTTCTGCAGCTTTAATCAATGGATAAGCTGCTGGTGAGGCAGTTAGCATAGGGTGAGTCCCGATTTGGGATGTTAATAGTGTATTTATACTCATCTTGTTTTGGATAACTAATCCAATGATATTGATGAGTTCTCCTGTGCTTGATCCACCCATTACTTCTCCGCCAAGTACCATTCCGTTTTCCTTAGCGGCAATAAGTTTTACTATTTGTTTGTGAGGGTCGTTCAGGACGCCTGGGTGACGGTCGATGCCAGTGAATTTTCCTGTAATAATTTCAAATCCCTCTTGCTTGGCCACATTTTCGGTAAGGCCTGCTGCTCCAAATCCCATACCGTCAATTGCTGTTGAGAAAATTGCTATAGTACCACCTATAGTTTTTAGTGTTGATAGTTTAAACAGGTTCATTCCTGCAACACGAGCTTCCGCACAGGCAATAGATGCAAGCATAGCTGTTGATCTTCTCCTGGTGAAGAAATCACGTTTTTCAGCACAATCTCCAACGGCAAATACGTCAGGTAAATCAGTCCTCATGTATTCATCAACTTTAATGAAGCCATCCCGGTTGAATGCTATTCCGATATTTTCCGCCAATTTAGTGTTTGGTTTATATCCCATTGTTAGAATTACTGCATCGGCTTCAATAGTTTTGATTTCACCTTCTGTTTCAATGACTATCGAGTCAACGGATCCTTCCCCTTTAAGCTCCTTAACACAATGGTTTTTAAGGATATTAACTCCCTGTTGAGCTAGGATTTTATCAGCTTCATCAGCTAAGTCTTCATCAA
>CAYXQX010000137.1:0-8537 GCA_964467485.1 uncultured Porphyromonadaceae bacterium
GTGGAGAGTGCGGCCCTGGTTAAAAGTAAAGGAGAGGGTGAAGGTGAAGGTTTCGTTGATTATTACTGGCAGTGGAAGGATGATGCAAGTCGTATTGTTCCAAAGGTTTCATTTGTAAAAGGCTTTGAGCCCTGGGGATGGGTGGTTGGTACAGGTATTTATATGGATGATGTTGATCAGGAAATATCACGACTGGAAAGAAGCCTTATTCTTGTTTCACTGATAATTATTGTATTTGTTACTCTTTCATTAGTCTACATACTCAGGACAGGATTATTACTGGAAGCTAAAAGGCAGAAAGCTGTATCCGACCTGGAGGAATCGAGGGAAAGATATCGCAGTCTGGTTGAAGCCAGTAACGAGGGAACCCTTCTATCGCTGGATGGAAAAATCTCTTATGTAAACCCATTCTTTTTGGAGATGTTTGGATTTGAGCAAGAAGAGATTCTTGGAAAAAACCCGGATGTGATTTTTGATCCCGGAGAAACCGAAACATTGGAAGCTTTTCGGAAATTCATGTCACAAGACAGCGGTTTCATTAAGCTGGAAACGAAGCTGAACTCTGAAAAGGCCAGGATAAAGCAGGTACTTTTGACCGTTTCAAGAATTTTAATCGGAGGCAAAAAAGCCAGCATCATTGTGGCAAAAGAGCTATCGACCAATCAAAAAATGGTTCAGCAGATTGATGAGCTCGGCGAAGAATTACAAACCTCATTGTTATTCATGAACCAGCCTGTTCAGTTTGTGGCAAGAAATCCTCAGGTCTGCTCCATGAATGCCTCAATAAAATCATGTGCAGAGGCCATGTCGAGGAAAAATCAAAATGGGATGTTGATCCGGGGGTCCCATGGGGAATTTTTGGGCTTAGTGACTGATAAGGATCTGAGAAATCGGGTTGTTGCCAGGGGGAAAAGCTTTGACGATCCTGTATATTCCATTATGTCGAGTCCTGTTGTATCTGTCCCTGACAATGCTCTGCTTTTTGAGGCACTTGTGAGCTTACAGCAGAATAAAGTAACGCATATAGCGGTAAAGGATGCATCCGGACAATTAACTGGCTTAATCAGTCAACAGGAATTGCTGGAAATGCAACAGAACACAACTGCCTTCCTGATGAGGCAGATAGAGATGGCTGAACATTCGGATGAGCTCATCCAGTACAGCAGGAAAACCAGGGGAATAGTTAAGGTTCTTGAGCAAAGTGGTGCCAAAACCAGGAATATAACACGGATAATCACTACTGTAACTGATGCCCTGACGAAGAAGTTTATTGAGATGGCCGTTCAGGAAGCGGGACCAGCGCCTGCGCCTTTTGTTTTTATTGCTATGGGTAGCGAAGGACGAGGCGAGCAGACTTTGGCAACGGATCAGGATAACGGGATTATTTATCAGGATGGGACAGAAGAAAAGAAGGAGGAAACTCAGAATTATTTCCTTTCGATAGGGCAAAGAGTAAATGATTGGCTGAATCAGGCCGGATATAATTACTGTATGGGTGGGGTTATGGCAGGAAATGCAGAGTGGTGTCAGCCCATATCAAAATGGAAAGCTAAGGTGAAGGATTGGATTGTAAACGCTGAGCCCAAGGCAGTTTTGGAGGCAAGCATCTTTTTTGATTTCCGGTCAATTTCAGAAGACTGCTCTTTGAGTAATGAACTTCAGGCCTTCGTTGATGAAACCTCCAAGTATCAGAAGCCATTTTTCTATCAGATGGCTGATCAGATATTAAAATTTAAGAGCAGCTCAGATTTGTCATCGCATTATAATGTAAAGAGTTCGACGGGCCAGCAAGTATTTGATATTAAGAGGGTACTGTTTCCAATAACTTCCTTCAGCCGTTTATATGCTATTCACAACCAGATTAAGCCGCGCAGCACATTTGGACGCTTGCAAAGTTTAAATAAATCGGCCCAGCTTTCTGATGATCTACATACCCGCCTCAGTGAGGGTTATGATTTCCTGATGATGCTCCGTTACAAAGCGCAGCTTCAGGCGATTGAAAAAAATCAGGAAATAAATAATGAAGTCCCGGTGGAAATGTTGAACGACATGCAGATTATATATTTAAAAAAAGTTCTTGGGACAGTTTCTGAGATCCAGACGAAGTTGAAGTTGGATTTCAATATCTCTTAGGTAATTTTAAAAAATGAATATGAACGGAAAAATAAAAATATTATTGATTGGTGCATTAGTTATCCTCACTGCTTGTCAGCCTAATTCAGAAAAACCAAATATTATCCTGATGATGGCAGATGATCTTGGTTGGGGAGATACAGGTTTCAATGGCAACGAGCAGATTATGACTCCGAATATGGATAAGTTGGCGGATATGGGGATGATATTTTCCCGCTTCTATTCTGCTTCACCTGTCTGCTCGCCTACCCGAGCCAGCTGTTTGACAGGCAGGAACCCAGTTCGACTGGGAGTTCCCAATGCAAATACCGGCCATTTGCAAAAAAGCGAAACCAGTTTAGCTGAAGTACTCAAAGAGGAGGGATACAATACCGGTCATTTCGGAAAATGGCATCTGGGAACATTCACTACCACAATGAGTGATGCGAACAGAGGTAAACCCGGCAATACCAGTCATGTGAGCATCCCTACGGATCATGGCTTTGATGAGTTTTTCTCAACAGAATCGAAGATACCCACGTGGGATCCTATGATAAAGCCAAAAACTTTTAATACTGATGAAGGAGAAAGCCTGCGGTTTGGGTGGACTGCTCCTGTTAGCGAAAAAGATAGTGTTTTTTACAATACACGTTACTGGACAGCTTTAAATAAAGCAGAGTTTAATAATGTCAAAGGCAATGATTCGAGGGTAATTATGGACAGGGCAATAGAATTTATTGAACGATCGGGTGCAGAATCAAAGCCCTTTTTCTCGGTTATATGGTTCCATGCACCTCACCTGCCAGTTGTTGTTCCTGAGGAATATAAAACAAGATTTGAGGTTAATAATAATCAGGTTCAGCTTTACTACGGAACAATATCAGGATTAGATGAAGAAGTTGGAAGACTGTGGAAAACTCTTGAGAAAAACAAGATTGAAGATAATACCCTGATATTTTTCTGTAGTGATAACGGTCCCGAGGTGAGTACCCCCGGATCGGCCGGGCCATTCAGAGGCAGGAAAAGGGATCTATATGAGGGTGGTATAAGAGTTCCAGCCTTTGTTGTTTGGCCAAAAAAGATCGGGCCAGGCCTGAAAACTGATTATCCAGCATTTACAAGTGATTACCTACCCACAATTATTGACATTCTTGATCTACCTGAGATTGATAATGGAAAGGTTATAGATGGGATCAGTATTGGTCCGGCGCTATTTGAGGGCAGCAAGGAAAGGGAAAGTCCCATGGGCTTCCTTTACCAAAAGAGAATTTCGTGGGTAACTCAGCAACATAAATTGATCAGTGTGGATGAAGGAAAAACATTCGAATTATATGATCTTCTTAGTGATCCTAGCGAAAAAAATAATATTATTGACAGTTCTCCCGAATTGCGGGATCAGTTAAAAGCAGATCTAGACAAATGGATGGAATCTGTGAAAATGGACATGAAGGAATTGGAAAATCAGGATTAACAATAAGCACACTCAATAACAGATGAATAAGACCAAGATAAATAGTTTCAAGGCGATAATAATTCTATTAACAGTGATTATTACATCAGGATGTATTAGGCATAGGGGTCAGCCCAATGTAGTTATTATTTATTCTGATGATCAGGGGAGTATCGACTTGAATTGTTATGGTGCAGAAGATTTGTATACCCCAAATCTTGATAAACTGGCTAGCAATGGAATAAAGTTCACCCAGTTTTATGCAGGGTCATCTGTTTGTTCGCCATCCCGTGCCGCTCTGATGACAGGGATGAGTCCACAGGCAGCAGGTCTGCCCGGGAACACCTCCTCTCAGCCAGGGAAACCGGGCATGCCGTCCGACAGATTTACTATTGCAGAGATGATGAAGGATGCCGGCTACACCACTGCGCACATTGGCAAATGGCATATGGGTTATAGTGATGATACCAGGCCACTGGCTCAGGGCTTTGATTATTCATATGGACATATGGGAGGTTGCATCGATAACTACTCACATTTCTTCTATTGGGAAGGACCCAACCGTCATGATTTATGGGAAGACAGTGTTGAGATTTACAGGGAGGGGCAGTATTTTCCTGATTTAATGACTGAAAAAGCCATTGAGTTTTTTGAGGATAACAGGATGGATCCCTTCTTCATGTATTTTGCTATTAACCTGCCTCATTACCCCTTACAGCCCAAGGAAGAATGGAGGGAATATTACAAAGATCTTGAGATGCCCCGGCGTGACTATGCTGCATTCATTTCCACTATAGATGAGAGAGTTGGAATGCTAATAAATTCGCTTGAGAATCTTAAACTCAGGAAAAATACTATAATAATTTTCCAATCAGATCAGGGTCATTCTTGTGAGGCAAGAGCCTTTGGTGGTGGTGGTAACTCCGGCATTTACCGCGGAGCAAAAGCATCTCTTTTTGAGGGAGGCATAAGAGTTCCGGCGATTATCAGCTGGCCAAAAAAACTACCTGTTAAAGCAGAGAGCGATATTGCCTGTATCAATTATGACTGGTTTCCTACTATTGCAGAATTATGTGGCATAAAAAATATCCCAGATGCCGTAGAGGGAAAAAGCCTTCTACCTGTTATTCTGGATAAGCAGCCCACCCAGCATGATGTTTTTCATTGGAAGCTTGGGCGACAATGGGCAGTAAGGTCGGGTGATTGGAAATTGCTGGGAAACCCATCTGATCCAAGCAAGAAATATCCTCTTGATGGTGATAAAGACCAGCTGTTCCTGGTTAATATCCGCAAGGATCCCAGTGAGTCGAAGAATCTATTAAAGGATAATCCTGATAGAGCCAATAAGCTGATCAACAAATATCTGGAGTGGGAATTTGGTCTGCCTACTGATATTCCGATGGCACTTCCTCCCATTGAAAATCTTGTGACAGGGGGTAACATCATGATAAGTAATCAAGCTCACAATAAATACAAATGTGAGGGAGCAAAAACCCTGATTAATAACAAGCAGGGATCCAACATGTTTGATGATGGACAGTGGCTGGGCTTTGAGGGTGATGATGTTACAGCAACCATCAGTCTGAAGCAAACGGTAAGGGCAAAAACAGTGAGAGTGAGATTTTATCAGGATACAGGGAGTTGGATTTTCCTACCTGAGATGGTGGAGCTTAAAGTTGGATCCAATTATGGAGACCTCAGGAAGGTTGAAACGATCAAGACAGATGCTTCCCTCTTCAAAAAAGGCTTTCTGCTTAAGGAATATACTTTTCATCTCAACCAGGATATCAGAGTATTAGAGCTTAAGGTTAACAATTTAGGTGTATGTCCTGATTGGCACCCGGGCAAGGGCGGCAAGGCTTGGATGTTTCTGGATGAAATCGTTATTGAATAACTAACAAGGGAGCATGCTCTCTTGTTAAACAAGAAAATTTGTAAATTAGAGGAAATACAAATCCGCTAATTATGTCTGTACTTCCTCACAAACTTGATCAGATAGCAATCACTGTTAGGTCGCATCGTCTGCTCGACCGTTTGCTTAATGAAAATCCTATTCTCAAAGAGATAATGATAAACGCCAGGAATGAGACTGAAGCTCTTGTTGGCGTTCGGAACTGGGTGATGGGTGAGCTAAAGAAAAATCCTGATGCTTACAAGTATTACAAGCGTGAAGTCCAGGGTCGGGAAGCCTTTGATAAGTTAGGGTGGAAAAATTATGCGGCAATCAGGATACTGGATTATGTTGACAATGCCGGGCGGGAGTTTGTTGATCAGAACCTCAGGGGGGAGCTTGCAATCAGTAATCCCATTCATCTCATTTGGCTGGGAACAACCTTTGGAACGGGGGGAGCTAAGCCGTCCTTTTTTGAAGACATGCTATATGTTTTCAGGCAATTTGCAGGCAAGCTGGAGCGGGAAATACCAAGCAGGGAGCTGGTGGAAGAGTGGATGGGCAGATGGTGTACAGGGATGGATCCAAGAATAATTAAGCTCAGGGAGGAGAATAGGGAGAGGATACTGAAGCTCATTATTTCTAAGATTGATTCGGGGGAAATCAGGGATAAGAAATTTTTCTTTGAGGAGGGAATGTCGCAGGAACAGAAATATTTCAGATGTCTGGAGTGGTGGGATGATAAATTGTTCCATCTACGTTTTGCTGTTCGATCGCCCGAACTGCTAAATGAGTTTTTGGGCAATTCCTTAGACCCTGATACTATGAAGATTCTGTATCAGGCTAAAGAAATGGGGATACCCTTTTTCATCAACCCCTATTACCTTTCATTGATCCATGTGAGGGTTCCATATTTTGCTATTGGAGCCGATCTGGCCATCAGGTATTACGTTGTTTATTCACAGCAGCTTATTGAAGAATACGGTCATATCGTGGCCTGGGAAAAAGAGGATCAGGTGAAGCCGGGCAAGCCCAATGCCGCTGGCTGGTTATTGCCATCTACACATAATATCCACAGACGCTATCCAGAGGTTGCCATTCTCATTCCCGACACCATGGGAAGAGCCTGCGGTGGATTGTGTGCCTCCTGCCAAAGGATGTATGATTTCCAGAGCGGTCATCTGAATTTCAATCTGGATAAGCTAAAACCTACCGAGACATGGGATGAAAAGCTCACCAGGTTGATCAAGTATTTCGAAGATGATTCTCAGTTGAGAGATATCCTTATTACGGGAGGAGATGCTCTTATGTCATCGGATAAATCTCTGGCCAATATCCTCGACAAAGTATATGAAATGGCTATGCGAAAGGTGGAGGCTAATAAATCCAGGCCTGAGGGTGAGAAATATGCTGAGATGCTTAGAGTTAGACTGGGAACCAGGCTGCCAGTTTATTTGCCGCAAAGAATTACTCCTGAGCTGGTTGAATTATTAAGAGTTTTCAAAGAAAAAGCAACGGAAATCGGGATAAAACAATTCATCATACAAACTCATTTTGAATCGCCAATGGAGGTCACTCCTGAATCCCATAAATCTATCCTGATGTTAAACTCGGCCGGTTGGACTGTCACTAATCAGCTGGTATTCACGGCAGCTGCTTCGCGCCGGGGTCATTCCTCAAAATTGAGAGCAGCATTGAATGATATCGGGGTACTCAACTATTATACTTTCAGTGTAAAAGGATACATGGAAAACAACTTCAATTTTGCCACTAATGAGAGGGCTGTGCAGGAGCAGATTGAAGAAAAAGTGATCGGGCGGATTCCAGAGGATTATTATGAAGAAATCAGGAAATTTCCTGAGGATGCCGATAACATAGTAAAGAATATCAATGGAATAAGAACAAAGGCCAGGATTCCATTTCTCGGGACGGACCGTAATGTTCTAAACCTACCAGGAGTAGGCAAAAGCCTTTCATTCAGGACGATAGGAATCACTCGTTATGGCAGGAGAATTTTGGAATTTGAATATGATTCCACACGTAACCACAGTCCTATTCTTCACAACATGGACAAGGTTATAATTATTGAATCCAAATCCATCAGGGAGTATCTTCAACAGCTTGAGGATCTTGGGGAAGAAAGTTCAGAATATCAAAGCATATGGGGATACTCAATGGGTGAAACCGAGCCCCGTTTACCGATATATGATTACCCGAATTATGATTTTGAGGTGACGGAAAAATATACTAATCTTGGAGTGTAACATATCAAATATAATGAAGAAACTCACCCTCTCCAAAATCAACTGAATTGTAGGCCGACCAGGAAAATGTTAACTTGCTGAATTGATCAACTAATTTAAATACTGGAAATATGGATTTTAAAATTACCCCCGGAAAACCACTGATCCTTAATGAATTTACCACTGACCAAACAGGTTCATTTTCCTCTAAAAAGGAAGCCAACAAAAACCTCGAAAAAAATATTAAGACAATGCGAGAGCTTCAGTCCATGCTCTATGCCCACAATAAGTATAGTATTCTTCTGATCTTCCAGGCTATGGACACTGCTGGAAAAGATGGAGCTATTAAACATGTAATGTCAGGTCTCAATCCTCAGGGAACTCAGGTAAGGAGTTTCAAGGTTCCCACTGATGAAGAGCTTAATCACGACTATCTCTGGCGAGGAAACAAACACTTGCCGGAAAGGGGAAATATTGGGATTTTCAACCGGTCGTACTATGAAGAAGTTTTGGTTGTAAAGATCCATAACTTACTGAAACACCAACTGATACCCAACGAGCTCATTACTGAAGATGTATGGGAACAACGATACAGACAGATACGCGAATATGAAAAGTATCTTTCCGAAAATGGGACTGTAATTCTAAAATTCTTTCTGCACATTTCAAAGGAAGAACAGAAAGAACGACTACTTGCGCGAATAGATAATCCTGCAAAAAATTGGAAATTCTCAAAAGGTGATATTAAAGAAAGAGGGTATTGGGATCAATATCAGAAATGCTACCAGGAAACTATTATGGCCACCAGTACAGAAAATGCACCATGGTATGTTATCCCTTC
>CAYXQX010000138.1:0-8523 GCA_964467485.1 uncultured Porphyromonadaceae bacterium
AGGATCCCTCGTCATGAAAAACACGACAAACGGCATCCAAATAATTGGTTTTATACGACCAGGCAAACTGAACTTTTGGATAACGGCTCTTAAAAGCTTGTAAGGCCGACTGGTAAGTATCCCTAATTGTATCCTCCCTTATGAGAAACATAGGAGATCCATACTCTTCTAAAAGGCTGGTAACCGGAGTATTATTTATTTCAGTTATTGGCTCCAATCTGGGTTGAAGGCCTGATTTACCAGGCATGCCAGGTTGAAAACGCTTAATTACCGGATATTCAAATTTTTTCTTCTCCATTTCAATTCTTTTTTATCAATTCACCTTTGGTGGTAATCCCTTCAAAATCTTTAAAATCTGCTATCAAGTCATAGGAATAACGAACAAACATTGTCCCTACTTTGAACTCTGTATATGGTTCAACCAGCCAACCCATTGCTAGTTTAACTAATGCCTCAGGAATATTTTGGCCGGCTCCTACGGCCAGGTAAACCCATGCCGGAATACGAGGGTTAATTTCGATCAGATATAAATCATTATTTTCAGTACGAATAAGTTCAAGCTCCATTCCACCTCGCCATTTAGTGGAAGAAATAATATGATACGTAAGCTCTAGCATATCAGATCCGGATATCGCTATTCCACCCCAGGCTTTTCCTTTGTCGGTAATGTATTGTTTCCGAATTGGCACAGCAGCAATGGTTGCCCCATTGCCATCACCCAAAGCAATCACATTTACCTCAGTACCACTCACGTACTCTTGCAACACAACCGGCAAACCCCATTTGGCACTAATTTTATAAAAATAGCCAATGGCCTCTTCCTGGGTACGGGCAATATAAGCATCATAAAATTTCCCCTTAACCATTACGGGGTAATTCAATTCTTTCATGATTCCCGGAATATCACCTGCAGAGGAAACAGGATAACTGGCAGGGACCTTCACATTATATTTCCTTCCATATTCAGGCAGATTAGTTTTATGCCTCTCCTCAAACTGCTGCAGAGTGGGTAAAAAAGTACGGATTCCCATAGCTGCCAGCTGATCCTGCATCTTTATCATGAGCAATAATTCAGAATCAAAATTTGGTATGAGCACATCAATATTCTCTCTGCTGTTGATGTAGGCAAGCCGATCCATAACTCCCTTCATCCCTACCGAAGGATATGGCATTGTATAAACTGCATCTGTATGGTCTGGCATATAAATACCAGGCTCAAGCTGCTCATAGGATAATCCAATAATACGAGGCTCAAATGAAACAGATTCGAGTAATCCCCTTATAACCGGAATTCCAGGGCCGGGATTATCTGTATTGTTTAATCCCGAGACAGCCACTGTTAATTTGTTCCTTCTATTCATTTTCTATAAGGCGTAAATTCTTTAACCTGGACTTAAAATCCATAAAGCTTTTCTCAAATGTGGTTTCATCTACATCATACTCCTTGATTATCTGACTCTTGACATCCTCAAAACTCTTCCCCTCAGACATCCAGTTGAAATATATAGTCCCCATTTCGTTAAGTGAGTAAGACTCACCTGTCGTTGGGTCGAATAGAAACCCCGTCTCATTAACTTTTAATTCCGCTTTTATTTTCATCATACCTGGCTCTTTGATTACTACCATCAACACTACTTAACTATATATATAGATACTTTGTTTTGAAAAAGGTTTAATTATTTACCCTCTCATTTTTGCAATGCGTTAATTTAACAAAAAAAAAGGGTGTCAAATTATTGACACCCTTTTTTTTACAATTACAGTAAGTTTATTCTGCGGATTTTTCTTCCTCTTCTTTTTTCTCATCCTTGGCTTCCTCTGCCTTTTCTTCAACTACCTTCTCTACCTTCTCCTCTGCTGGAGTTTTCTTCTCCTCTGCTGGAGTTTCCTTCTCTTCTGCTGGAGTTTCCTTCTCCTCTGCTGGAGTTTCCTTCTCTTCTGCTGGAGTTTCCTTCTCTTCTGCTGGAGTTTCCTTCTCTTCAGCTGGCTTAGCTTCCTCAGGTTTTTCAGCAGGTACTTCTTCAGCAACAGCTGAAGTTCCCTCAGCTACAACCGGTTCAGCTTCCTGTGTTTCAACCTGTTCTTCAGCTGCCTCAGGAGCGACTTCTTCAAGCTCTTCTTCAGCGGCAACTAAGTCAGAACGCTTCTTGGCCAATTCTGCTGCCATAGATTCCCGAATTTTAGTTTCAGCGGCGAGCCTGGATTTTGCATCAGTGGCTTGTTCATCTTGAATCTTCTGAACAACACCATCTAATTCATCTTCCTTTTGACTAATCCAATCCTGAAACTTCTGTTCGGCCTGCTCTTCATTTAAGGCGCCTTTTTTGACTCCCTTAAGCAGGTGGTTTTTGTACATCACACCTTTTTGCTGCAATAGGTTACGAGCCGTATCTGATGGCAAGGCTCCCTTTTGCACCCAATCAAGTGCTTTGTCGAAATCCAGTTCTAATGTAGCAGGATTTGTGACAGGATTATACGAACCAATCCTCTCAATAAACTTACCATCTCGTGGTGCCCTGCTATCCGCTACTACAATGTAGTAAAACGGACGGGATTTTCTCCCGTGTCTAGCTAATCTGATTCTTACTGGCATTTTAAATATTAATTGATTACTTAAAAAAAATTGTGGGTGCAAAGATAGGAGTAAATAATTCATGTACAAAACATTGAGATTCTTTTTAAAGAGTTTTAAACAGATGTTAAAATCAAGCGCAATTGTTGTATTTTTAAAGCCCGTCTCGCCTTTCAGAGAACAAACTCTTAACGGCTGATACACCGAGGATTACCACATGAACGAATTTGTCCACTTACACCTTCATACACAATACTCCATATTGGATGGAGCAACGTCAATAAAAAAACTAGTTGAGAGGGCCAAGCAGTTTAACATGTCTTCAATTGCTATTACCGATCACGGGAATATGTTTGGTGTCAAACATTTTTATGATGAAACAAGAGCCGCTGGAATCAAGCCAATTATTGGCTGTGAGGTTTATATGGCTCCGAATGGGCGAAAGGAAAAAACAGAAAAAGAGGACAGAAATCGTTTTCACCTTATCCTCCTGGCCAAGAATAAAAAAGGCTATCATAATCTGATTAAACTTGTATCCCTGGCTTATATTGAAGGATTCTATTACAAGCCCAGGATCGACTGGGAGTTATTACAAAAACACAATGAAGGACTGATTGCTTGTTCAGCCTGTCTTGGCGGCGAACTCCCTAAAGCTGCTATGATCAGTGAAGAGGAGGCAGAAACGGTTTTGCTTAAGTATAAAGAGCTGTTTGGCTCAGACTACTATGTTGAATTACAAGATCACGGATACCCCGAACAGAAAACAGTTAATGCCATCCTTATAAAGATTGCCAGGAAACATAGTGTTGATATTATTGCCACCAATGATGTACACTTTCTCAAAAAAGAGGATGCAGAGGCTCAGGACATATTGCTCTGCTTGTCAACAGGCAAGGATATAAGCGATACCAATAGGATGAAATTTACCGGTGAAGAGTATTTCAAATCGCCTGATGAAATGGCTGATCTATTCTCGTATATCCCGGAAGCTTTAGAAAATACATTAAAAATTGCGGAGAAAATAGAGGATTATAAACTGGATCGCAAGATCTTGCTGCCTGCTTTTGAACTCCCCGAAGGCTTTGAAAATCAGGATGAATATTTAAGACATATAACTTATGAAGGGGCTAAGGAAAAATATCCTGATTTAACAGACACTATTCGTGAAAGAATTGATTTTGAGCTGAATGTTGTTCTTGACATGGGATTTGCCGGTTATTTTCTTATCGTTCAGGATTTCATAAAAGCAGCACGTGACATGGATGTTGCTGTAGGACCGGGACGAGGCTCGGCCGCTGGATCGGCTATCGCATATTGTACAGGAATAACCAATATCGACCCTATCAAATATAAGCTTCTGTTTGAAAGGTTCCTGAATCCCGAAAGAATATCAATGCCTGATATTGATATCGATTTTGATGAAGATGGCAGAGAAGATGTAATGAAATGGGTGGTTGAAAAGTACGGCAAGGAGAGAGTTGCCCAAATTATCACATTTGGTACAATGGCTGCAAAAATGGCCATTCGAGATGTCGCCAGAGTTATCAACCTGCCTCTCCAGGAGGCAATCCGCCTGACTAAACTTGTTCCTGACGGGCCAAAAGTGGATCTTAAAAAATCCTATGAAGAAGTAAATGAACTCAAGAAAGAAAGGAAAGAGGGTGATCCTCTGGTAATTAAGACTTTAAGCTTGGCTGAAACCCTGGAAGGGTCGGTACGACAATCAGGAATTCATGCATGCGGTGTGATTATCGGGCCTGAAGATTTGATAGAGCATATACCACTGAGCACATCAAAAGAATCGGATCTATATATCAGTCAGTATGATGGCAAGCATATAGAGAATGTAGGCATGCTCAAAATGGATTTTCTGGGATTAAAAACCCTGTCTATAATAAAGGATGCTATTGAAAATGTTAAAATATCCCGGGATATTGATATTGATATCGACAAAATCTCATACGAGGATCATAAAACATTTGAACTCTATCAAAAAGGAGAAACCGTTGGGACATTTCAGTTTGAATCCTCGGGAATGCGTGGATACCTGAGGGAATTAAAACCAACCGTCCTGGAGGATCTGATTGCCATGAATGCTCTCTACCGACCTGGCCCAATGGAATACATCCCTCAGTTTATCAAACGAAAACACGGCCTCGAAAAAGTAGAATACCCCCATCCCTGGCTTGAAAATATGCTGAAGGACACCTATGGTATAATGGTGTATCAGGAACAAATCATGCAGGCTGCTCAAATTATGGGTGGCTTTTCACTTGGTAAAGCAGACTTACTCAGAAGAGCGATGGGTAAGAAGAAGATGGATGTTATGGAGCATCAGAAAAAAGACTTTATTGAGGGTGCCCAGAAAAAAGACATCCCACCGGAAAAGGCTGGGAATGTGTTTGCTACCATGGCCAAATTTGCAGAATACGGCTTTAACAGATCCCATTCTGCCGCTTATTCAGTTGTAGCCTTCCAAACGGCCTTCTTGAAAGCCAATTATCCGGCAGAATATATGTCGGCTGTGCTAAGCCGGAACCTTAACGATATTAAGAAAATCAAGACCTATATGGACGAATGTAAAAGAATGGGTCTTGAGGTTCTTGGTCCTGATGTTAATGAAAGTGTTAGAAAATTCACCGTTAATGCACAGGGCAATATAAGATTTGGACTAGCAGCAGTTAAAGGTGTAGGAGCAGGCGCTGTGGATGATATTGTAGCCGAAAGAAAAGCTAATGGTCCATTTAAAGATATATATGATCTTATCGAAAGAATCAATCTCAAATCAATAAGCAAGAAGGTCCTGGAAGCTCTTGCTCTTAGCGGAGCCTTGGATAACATCTCAACTTTTGTCAGATGCCAATACATAGCGGAAGATGAAAAAGGCAGCAGCTTTATTGAGAGCCTGGTGAGATATGGCAGTAATGTTCAGCAGGAAAAAAACGCTGCTCAGCAAAGTCTTTTTGGAGGAATAACAACCGATGATGTTGTGAAACCCCTCCCCGCATGCTGTCCCGATTGGTCAAGCCTGCAAAAACTAAACCTGGAAAAAGAACTGGTTGGGATATATTTGTCAGCCCACCCACTCGATGACTATCAGCTTGAAATTGATCACTTCTGTAATTCCAATCTGGCCGAAATGGAGGATTTGAGCAAAATCAAGGGAAAGGAGATCAGAATAGCAGGCATTGTAACGTCCGTGGAACATAGAACAACAAAAACTAACAAGCCCTTCGGAAAGCTTACCATTGAGGATTTTACGGATTCTATGAATCTGATGTTTTTCTCACAGGATTACATGCAGTTTAAAAGTTATATGCAAGAAGGGTATACACTCTTTTTGAAAGGAAAGGTTGGTACACGTAAATTTAATGAAGACGAGCTGGAGTTCAAAATACATGAAATTCACCTATTATCCGATATCAGGGAAACACTTATTAAATCAGTACAGGTTAAAGTTTCTGCCGAAGAAATTACAACAGAATTTATAGAGGACTTTAGTAAGGCTGTTAGCTCAAACGCAGGGAATACTACTCTTCGTTTTTTAATATTTAACCAAAAAGAAAAAGTTTGGGTTGAGATGTTCAGCAGATCAAACAGGATAGAAATAAACAAAGAGTTTGTATTTTTCCTCGACAACCATCCTGCCATTGAATATAAAATCGAATAATGCTCAGTACATAGAGATTTTTTTTAATTTTGGCACCAATTAATTATTAATGACAAACACCTTTCGAAAATGATAGTAGATGTTACAGATACCACCTTTGATGAATTGATAACCAATGCTGGCAAACCGGCCCTCGTTGATTTCTGGGCAGAATGGTGCGGACCTTGCAGAATGCTTACACCAATGGTTAAAGAACTTGCCGAGGAATACGGAGATAAGGTTGTGATTGCTAAAGTTGATGTTGACAGCAACCCTGGAATTTCTTTGAAATTCGGAATCCGGAATATTCCTACAATCCTGTTTTTTAAAGACGGCGAAGTTGCCGACAAGCAAGTAGGCGTTGTACCAAAGGGAGTATTAGCTGAAAAGATTGACGTATTACTTTAATAGCAAAACCTTTTCCATTCACAGGCATGGGAAAAATCCTTTGCCTTTTTTTGTTTAAAAACATCTATGAAGAATCTGGCGGAAATAGAAGAGCTTGATTTGTTTAACCAGATTGAATTCATTGCCAAACAGGTAGTTGAAGGATTCATTACCGGGTTACACCGAAGCCCTTATCATGGATTCTCTGTTGAATTTGCAGAGCACCGACACTACAATACTGGTGAATCAACCAAGCATATTGATTGGAAATTATTTGCCCGGTCGGAAAAACTATTCATTAAAAAATACGAAGAAGAAACAAACCTCAAGGCACATATTGTTATTGATAATTCCAGCTCAATGTTGTTCCCATACAAGGAGGACAAACTACACAACAAGCTATATTTTAGCATCTACTGCGCCGCTGCCCTCATCAGGATATTACGCTCACAGAGGGATGCCGTAGGTCTTAGCATTTTTACTAATCAAATAGATCTACGAACAGAATCAAAACTATCGGAGATACATGCCCAATATCTCTATAGTGAATTAGGCCGCTTACTGGAATCCAGTAAGGCTGGGAATTCAAAAACTTTGCTCAACAAAAAAACCAATACCAGCCAGGTTCTGCATTCCCTGGCAGAAAGCTTACCGCCTCGAAGCCTGGTTATTATTTTCTCTGATATGTTTGAGGATGCAAAATCAGAAGAGCTTTTTTCAGCCCTCCAGCATTTCAGGTATAACAAGCATGAAGTGATACTTTTTCATGTGGTTGACAGACAATTAGAAGGAAGCTTCGATTACCCGGCCAGACCACACAAATTTATAGACATGGAAACCGGCGAAGTAATGAGGCTTAACCCAGGAGATCTTAAAAAACATTATAGCCAGATTACCGACAAATTCTTCAACGAGATAAAACTACGCTGCGCCCAATATAAAATTGACTTGGTCGAAGCCGACATCAGGAAAGATTTTAAAGACGTGCTTCTGCCCTTTTTGATTAAGAGAAGCAAACTTTATTAGACTCTTGCATTTTTAAAAAACATCGGAAAACACCATTCGATCCTTGTATCAGGTTTTATAACAAGGGGCTAAAAATCCGCGCTATGGATTCCAATCCTTTATCCAGACGGGGCCTTTTTCTCCATTCCTCCAGATTCAATAGGTATGAACCATTCAGGTCGTTTATGAAATCTCGCTTTAAGGTTTGAGCAGTTTTGGCATCATAAATAAGAGCATTAACTTCAAAATCCTGACTAAAGCTTCTAATATCCATGTTGGCTGTGCCAACTGAAGCAAAAATATCATCAACAATCATCAGTTTGCTATGGGTAAAACCTCTCAAAAAAAAGTGCACTTTCACCCCGGCCTCGAGGAGTTCATCCAGGTAAGAACGACTTCCCCTGCCAACTACCCATGAGTCATTTTTATCAGGCAACAGCAAGCGTACATCAACCCCGCTTAATGCTGCGGTTTTTATGGCCGTCATTATACTTTCATTTGGCAGGAAATATGGAGTAGAGATATAAACATATCGCTCAGCTGTGGCAATGGCTGAAAAATAGGCCTGCATTATACTATGAAAATCAGAATCCGGCCCTGAGGACGCAACCTGCACAAGAAGGTTTTCTTCTACATCAATCGGCGGAAAGTAACTTTCTTCTATTTCCAGAGCGCCACTAACAAACCTCCAATCCATTAAAAAAACTACTTGCAAACTCCTAACAGCCTCTCCTCTAATTTTGATAAAGGTATCCCTCCACATGTTGTTTGCACCCAGCCCCCTGAGGTAGCGATCTGCAATGTTTAGTCCTCCCACAAATCCTACTTTACCATCCACCACCACAATCTTTCGATGAAGTCTGTAGTTTACCTTATTGGCAAAAGCATACACCCTAACCGGCATAAAGCT
>CAYXQX010000139.1:0-8460 GCA_964467485.1 uncultured Porphyromonadaceae bacterium
TCAAATCCCCGGATATTATTGGCTTTACCTGTTCCGGTATTCACTAAGGAGAAATGGGGAATCCGCGACTCAGTTGTTAGTAAGGCTATTGTACCTGAAGTGAGAGAAATAGCCAATCAGGCAGCTTGTGAAATAATAGACCTTTACACTCCCTTTTTGGAATTAGGCCAATTCTTTCCTGATCAGATACATCCTGATCCCATTGGAGCATCTAAAATGGCTGAAATAATTTACCTCAAACTTTTTCAGAAAACAAAAGAAGATGGTGGTGGATATTTCAATCCATGCACCCATCCAGTCCCCAGTTTTGAATATCGGTCCGGTGCCGGTTGGGGTGAAGGTAATTACTGGATGTCCCAACATCAGGATATAAATAAGATTGGTGAAGACAGAAAAGTAAGATTAGTCTTCCTGGGAAATTCAATCACTCAATCGTGGGGAGGCGAAGGACGCAACGTTTGGTCTTCTGTGCCAGAATTATGGGATTCCTTGTATCAACCATTGGATGCGGCTAATTTTGGAATATCAGGAGACAGAACCCAGCATATTCTATGGCGAATAGAGAATGGTAATTTTGATAATATAAAACCAGAGCTTATAGTCCTTGCTGTCGGAGTTAATAATTTCCGCAGCAATACGGCCGTAGAAATATCAGCAGGCATAAAAGCGCTTGTAAATAAGTTAATTAAAAAATGTCCCTCAGCGAAAATATTACTCCTGGGACCTTTCCCTGCAGGAGCAGACAGGGATGATCCATTGAGAATAACCTACCGACATGTTCATGAATTAATAAGTCCACTGGGGAAGAAAAGAAATGTCATTTATAAGAATATTGGTGGAGCATTCATTTTGGATAATGGGAACCTGGACTACACCTTGATGAGAGACGATAATATCCACCTTGGACCAAAAGGATATTATGTTTGGGCTGAAAACATTCAGGAAGAAGTCGATAAGGTTTTTTCCGGTGAATAATATTGATTATAATTATAGCGGTTTTGAAATCTAATTTTGGATTATGAAGAAGATCATCAGCTTATTTTCATTATTGATATTTGTGTCCCTGTCATTATTCGCTCAAAGCAGCTCTGAAAAACAGAATATTCGACCAATAAAGTTCTTCGTGGCCTTACAACCGGCTGTGGATATTGAACCTTTTGATGAATTTAGAAATTCCTTTGATGTCAATATCCTACCAATCCAATTGGAATACTCATTAAGTAGGAAATGGAGTATCCGCCTGGCCCCAACAGCTTATATGCAATTCAAACCTGAATTTCCTGCAGAGATATCCAGGATTGGCACAGGCGTAACTGTTCCCTTTCATTTTGCAAAGAAAAACTCAGAGGAAGGTCACCGTGGGTTTTACCTTGGACCTCACGGCGCTCTGACCATGAATCGACTCGACAATTTCATGTCAACTACCGGAGCGGTTGAAATAGGATATTACTTTCTGTTCAATACCGTTTTGAGCGTAAATATAGGAGCCCAGATCGGCAGAACAGTTCAATTTGCTCCAGAAAGCGGATACAATATACTAGCCCCGCATAGAGCTGGGATTTTTGCTTTCGGCATTTGGTTTTAATACTTATATGTCGAAAATAATCCCCATCATAAAATGACGGCCTGCCTGTGGGTAGTAGCCAAGCATTTCATTCCTGTTCCCTTCATAGAAATAGCTATAAACCCAGGCGTTACTTTCGTATCTCTCATTTAGGATATTGATAACATCAATAAACAAACTCATACTAGAGATAAATTTTGGTTTAAACTCATAAGCCAACCTAATATTATTCACAAAATATGCGTTTAACATCCTCTCATCACTCGATGTGTTATCAATAAATTGCTTCCCAACATACTTGGAAAGAAGAGACAAATCTAAGCCTGTGACAGGATTCCAGCTTATACGGCTACCAGCCACAATTTCCGGTGAAAAGGCCAGACTGGTATTTTCATGCACTATGCTATGCTGTTCCCATGTATCCCAGTCATCAACAAACTCAGTAAATGTTTTTATTCTGTTTCTACTTATGGTAGCATTAGCTTCCCACTTGAGTCTTTTAAAAGGTTGAAAAGCAATCATCACTTCCAATCCAGCCCTGTAACTATCTGGCACATTAACCATTATAGCAGAACCAACATCATTAATCTCACCCGTCAATGCTAATTGGTCGCGGTAATCCATAAAATAAGCGTTTATCCCAAGCGAAACATTTGAAGAACGATAGGAATGGCCAAATTCAAAATCATTAAGGTGTTCAGGCTTTATCTCATCCCCTGGGCGAGAATCAGTGAAATTACTACGCTTTGGCTCTCTGTTGCCAACGGAATAAGAAAAATATAACTCATGGTTCCCGGCCAAATCCATTGATATACCAGCCTTGGGATTGAAAAAATTGTACTTATGATTTTGTGTTATATCTCTAAGATCATCATCATTCCCATCAATTGTATAATCAATATGCCTGAGCTGCAGATCAGTATAAAGATTTATTTTAGGCAATACCTGATAATTAATCTTAGTGAAATAGTTCATTTCAGTTTTGAGTCCATTGGAGAAATAATACTGATGGCGAATATCACTATTTGAAGCAAATTCACTCCAGATAACTCTGCCAAAGTGGTCGCCATCATATCTATTCCAGCCTCCACCTCCTGTAATACTCATTTTTCCAAAGGTATAATTCAGGTTTACAATTCCTCCAAAGAAGGCATTATCGAGCCATTTTCTCCTGATTAAATCAGAGGAATAAATTGTTTCCTGACCAATGATTAGAGGTTCCAGAAGGTAGTCTTCAAGATCCTCATCATCCTTATACTGTTCATAAAATCCTTCACCCAAGGTATAATGGAGAGCCGCATTAACATTTAAATTTCTATAAATTTGATAAGACCAATGGATTTGGTAATGCGTTTGAAGGTAATCATCCACCTCATTATCATATGTATAAGGGTTATATGTTCGGTCTTTATCCAGCAATTCAGCTGGCACTCCTCCCCAGGCCTGGTAAGTTCTTTCTTTTCCCGAAAATGTAGTGGCTCTAATAATACTTTTCTCGCCATACCATCCTGCTGAAAGATAGTAAGACTTCATTTTAGCAAAAGCTCTATCGATATAACCATCTGAACTTAGTTGGGACAACCTCACATCCACGCTGAGGTGTTTATTAATCAAGCCCGTACTTGCCGAAACAGAATTCTTCCAGGTGTTGAATGATCCAACTGTCGATTGTATCTGAGCAAATGGTTCTGATGAAACTGATTTTGTTTGGAAATTAATATTTGCCCCAAAAGCCGCAGCCCCCTGGGTAGATGTTCCTACTCCTCGCTGAACCTGAACATTCTCCACTGAAGAAACAAAATCCGGCATGTTCACCCAATACACATCATGCGATTCGCTATCATTGTATGGAATACCATTTACGCTAACATTTATCCTGCTCGGATCAGTTCCTCTGATTCGAAGGCCTGTGTACCCTATCCCCGTGCCAGCATCAGATGTAACAACAACAGAAGGAGTCATTTCAAGAAGATAGGGAATATCCCGTGTCTTGTCCGATCGCCCCAATTGATTCTTGTCGAGGTTAGTATAGGCAACAGGATCATTAACATTTGCACGGTTTGCCCGAACAATCACCTCATCAGCCATAATACTACTTTCCTTCAGGATAATATCTAAGTCCTCATCCTTGTCAAGGCTCAACTCTTTAACCCATTTCTCATAGCCAACAAAACTAACTATCAGTGTGTAATCACCTTTCTTGATATTGCTTATCCTGAAATACCCATCACTATCTGAGGTCACCCCAGTTATAGATTCGTAAAAGGAGATGTGCGCTGATGGCAAACTTTCCCCCGATTCATTAGTAACCCGACCCTTAACACTCACCTGTGCATTCACCTGAATGCCAAGTGATAGCACCAAAACGGCAACCAAAACTCTGGTAGTCATATCAAAAATTATTAATGGTGGCCAATGTCCCTGTGGCCATTCTCCCTTCGTCGGCATTATCCGAATCAGGTTCTAAGGGTATGATCTCAGCCTGTAATATTTGGCACCCCTAGTTTAAAATTAAAATTTATGATAATTTGCTGAAAAAAAAAAGCCGCCGGAAATTAATCCCCGACGGCTCCTACTCAAACCTATTATCTACTATACTAACTCAACCTTCAATACATCTGAAAATGCCTGCTTGAGGGAATCTTTAGGTAAAGCACCTTTAGCCATTGAAGGCTGCCCGGCAGCAGGTACAAAAAGAATTGATGGGATACTCTGAATCCCAAAAACTCCTGATAATTCTCTTTCTGCCTCAGTATCAACTTTATAAATATTCAACTTACCGTCGTATTCTTTAGATAATTCTTCTAAAACCGGAGCAACCATTTTACAAGGTGCACACCAATCTGCGTAGAAATCTATTACTGCAGGCAATTCGCCTTCAAATTTCCACTCTTTGTTTTCTTCGTAATTAAAAACTTTCTCTTTAAATGTTTCTTTGGTCAAGTGTTCAATAGCCATAATAATCTTCTTTAATTTCTTTGATCTAATATGCTTAAAATAATTCTTGTTGTTTATATATCTAATTATTTAGATACCTCCATCTATCAACACTTGTGCCAAATGAGAAAGAGGGTCTGATTGACATAATCACAGGAAAAAATGGTAATTTTGTCAGCCATAATTCCGAATCTGGCAGAAGATATGAAAATTGAGCTTAAAGATCCTGTATTTCAACACATTTCAAGAATAGCCTCTGAGAAGGACATTCCTGTATATCTAATTGGTGGGTATGTTAGGGATATTATTATGCAGCGACCAACCACTGATATTGACATAATGTGTGTTGGAAGCGGGATACAATTTGCTAAATGGGTGGCAGATGATCTTGGGAAAGTTAAGGTACAGGTTTTTAAAAGCTTTGGAACCGCAATGCTCCAGTATAAAAACGTTCAACTGGAATTTGTAGGTGCCCGAAAAGAATCATACAGGGCTGATTCCAGAAACCCAATAGTAGAAGATGGTAGTTTGGAAGATGATGTTCAACGACGCGACTTCACCATCAACACGCTGGCAATCAGCTTAAACAAGAATGACTTTGGAAATTTATTAGATCCTTTTGGGGGCCTGGATGACATCAAGGCAAAAATTATAAGAACGCCTTTACAACCCGACAGTACATTCTCTGATGATCCCTTAAGGATGCTTAGAGCAATCAGGTTTGCCAGTCAGCTGGATTTTCAGATATATCCTGAAACCCTTGATTCCATCAGAAAAAATAATCATAGAGTTGAGATTCTTTCAACAGAGAGGGTTACTGAAGAAATCAATAAAATTATTTTAAGCAACAAACCCTCTATTGGCTTCCTTCTCATGGACCAGACCGGTTTACTTGAATTGATTTTTCCTGAGCTCCATGCTACTAAGGGTATTGAAAAAATACAAAATCAAAAGCACAAAGACAATTTCCTACATACCATTAAGGTTCTCGACAATATTACAGCTAATACAGATAACCTGTGGCTTCGTTGGGCAACTCTGTTACATGACATAGCAAAACCTCTTACAAAAAGGTTTGAACCAGATATCGGATGGACCTTTTATGGACATAATCATTTTGGGGCAAAGATGATCCCCGGGATTTTCAAGAAGATGAAACTACCCTTAAATGAAAAGATGAAGTATGTCCAAAAGCTTGTAAACTTACATATGAGGCCGGTTACTCTTGTCCAGGAAACAGTTACTGATTCAGCCATCAGGCGTTTACTTTTCGAGGCCGGAGATGATATTGATGACCTAATGACACTATGTGAAGCTGATATAACATCAGGAAATAAGGAGAGGGTTAAGAAGTATTTGAGAAACTTCAATTTAGTGAGGCAAAAATTGAAGGAAATTGAAGATAAAGATCGTGTTCGTAATTGGCAACCGCCTGTATCAGGTGAAGAAATAATGGAAGTTTTTGAGATTCCGCCAAGTAAAACTATAGGGGATATAAAAAAAACCATCCGCGAAGCTATTCTGGACGGACACATACATAACACCCGCGAGGAAGCCTGGGCTCTGATGATACAGACAGGTGAAAAGATGGGTCTCTCCCCCGTTAATCCTGAAATGCCTGCCATAGAAACAAAAACTGAAAAAAATGAAGAAGCTTAACTGGAAACCTGGGACAATGGTTTATCCTCTGCCCGCTGTAATGGTGAGCTGCGGTGAGAAACCTGAAGAATACAATATTATTACCATTGCCTGGACCGGTACTATAAGCACCAACCCTCCCCAGTGCTATGTTTCCATCAGACCAGGGCGGCATTCTTATGAAATAATAAAAAGGACCGGTGAATTTGTAATAAACCTAAGCACAGCTGAGTTGGCCAAAGCAACAGATTGGTGTGGAGTAAAATCTGGAAGGGATTTTGACAAATTCAAAGAGATGAAGCTTACTCCGGTACAAGGAGAAAAGGTAAAGGCTCCCATTATTGCTGAGTCCCCAATAAATATTGAATGTAAGGTTAAGGAAATTAAAGATATGGGTGTTCACCATATGTTTATAGCCGAGGTAGTTAACATTCAAGCTTCCGAAAAGTATATGGATCCTAATAATGGTAAATTTGAACTCGCCGCCGCCAATCCTCTGGTTTATATTCATGGCTCCTACTACCAAACCGGCAAGCGTATAGGCAAATTTGGCTTCAGCGTAGAGAAAAAAAAAAGTAACAACCCGCAAAACGCAAAACGCAACACACAACCCGCAACCCGCAACACGCAACCCGGACTATTTATGCCTTATATCCAGATAGACAGGTAGGTGATCTGAGTATCCACCGTGGTAATAATCTCCCAGGTATGTCCTAAACGGCTTGTCGCCCAGAAAGGTGTCATCCTTCTCGAGAAGATAGTTTTTCTCAAAAAGATGAACGTCAAACTGGCTGGAGTAAATATTGGCTGATGTATCCAACAATGCTCCTGATATTATAAACTGATCCAACATATTCCAGTTTCCCTTATACTTATAGCTTCCTTTTTTGATATTCTTTTGGAGAAAGTGGGAGGTATTATAAAGCCTGTTACTTTGTGGATCATCAAAACTCGAATAAGCACTCAGGCCTGAAACAATACTCAAATCAGTAGGCTCATCGTTAAAATCTCCGGTTATAACAATTCTTGCATCAGGATCCATGGCCAAAATGCTATCAACCTTGGATCTGAGCATCTCGGCTACAAAAACTCTTTTTGGTCGGGTTTCAACTTCTCCACCAGACCTGGAAGGCCAATGGTTGGCAAAAATATGAATAGTATCTTTTCCCGGTAATTCCCCGCAGGCATACAGAATCTCTCTGGTTCTGGTATCAGGTGAAAAGGGAATCCACACCGGCCAGGTTTTATAGTTTAGAAGTTTAAATACATCAGGACGAAACAGAAGAGCCACATCAATCCCTCTAAAATCAGGAGATTCTTTATGAACGATCTGGTATCCGATCTCTTTTAATGAGGTAGCCAGGCATAAGCCTTCCAACACCGATAAGTTTTCAACTTCACAAAGACCGATAACTGCAGGATACTCCCCATCTCCCACATCAGTTATTACTCTGGCAATTTTATTCAGTTTATCGTAGTACTTCACTGAGTTCCAATTCTTATCATCCTCAGGCATAAATTCCTCGTCCATAGTACCCGGATTATCCAGGGTATCAAATAGATTCTCAACATTATAGAACATCAGACGATAGAAAGGGTTACTATCAGATTTAGTTGCAGGAATATTTTTCTCACAAGAGCAAGACAAGGCCAATAATAAGCCACTAAGCAGTACCAGGTTTTTTACTAATTTCATTTATTGACTTTCTATTTATCTTCCACTCTTTCAAAAGCCCCAATATCAGCACCCTTATCGCTCAGCCTGCTA
Organism: uncultured Porphyromonadaceae bacterium; assembly: GCA_964467485.1. Lineage (GTDB taxonomy): Bacteria > Bacteroidota > Bacteroidia > Bacteroidales > UBA12481 > JAUVKA01. The sequence continues at coordinate 7,908 of CAYXQX010000139.1, forward strand.
ACCCCATCCAAATCCAGAGGAAAGAAATTAGCAAATTCGAATCTGGCACTGTCCTTAGCCGGCGATAGTGTGTCGAGATGGTAGTCCAGCTCCACCGGATTCATGAAATTGGGATTAACATTCTTAATAATATTTTTCCAATGTTTTTCATCAGAAGTATTGAGTGTATCAACCTGAACAAGGCATCTGTCGAAAGTATAATTAAAATCACCGGGTACAGGTTCGTCATCAAGAGTGTTCCATAACTCGATTTCCATACCTCGGTTACCTGTTATTATACAATTGGCGAACAAGGCATTATACAGGTTATACACATAGGCTCTACCATCATATACAAAAAAATTGTTCAATACAACGGAGGGATCTGTTCTGGAGCCAATCCCATAATTATTAGAAATCGTGCAATGATAGAATTCATAAGATCCTCCGAGAGTGAGTGCAACACAATGGGTACCACAATCGGCAATAACACAATTATATGCCAAAATAGTTGAGCTCTGAGCCAGTATCCCGGCTACTGTCATATTAGCTATCAGCGTATTGGAGAGTGTAA
>CAYXQX010000140.1:0-8422 GCA_964467485.1 uncultured Porphyromonadaceae bacterium
CTCTGCCAGATGCCTCGGAGTGTTTGAATTTTCCGCACGGAAAGTTGGTCCGAAAGTATAAATCTCTGATAAAGCAAGTGCACCTAATTCTCCTTCCAGCTGACCGGATACAGTAAGGTTTGTTTCCTTACCAAAGAAATCCTGATTGTAATCAACTTTTCCATCTTCAGTGAGGGGTGGGTTTATTGGATCCAGAGTTGAAACTCTGAACATCTCCCCGGCACCTTCAGCATCAGAACCTGTTACTATTGGGGTATGCAGGTAAACAAAACCTCGTTCATTGAAGTAGTTATGCACGGCAAAAGCAAGTGCATGCCTTACCCTGAATATTGCTCCAAAAGTATTAGTACGTGGTCTTAGGTGAGCAATCTCCCTGAGGAATTCAAGGCTGTGACCTTTTTTTTGTAAGGGGTATTCATCCGGATCAGCTGTTCCATAGAGCTCAATCTCTTCGGCCTGTATCTCAACAGCCTGTCCTTTACCCATTGATTCAGTTAATTTACCCTTAACATAAATACAGGCACCGGTAGTGATATCCCGCATTAAGTCTTCATCAAAAGAATTAGGATCGGCAACTATCTGGATACTATTAATGGTGGAACCATCATTCAGTGCCATGAAAGCTACATTTTTATTACCACGTTTTGTCCTAACCCATCCTTTGGCGGAAACTGTTTGTCCGGTTAATTTTCCGGCAAGCAGCTCAACTACTTTTGTACGTCCTATATCAATCATTGCTAAATTGTTTTGAACGACAAAAATAAGAAAAAGTCAGTGACGGGGCACAAGTTTATTTTTCAGAATATATAACCTGCATTACTGTATGCCCAACAGCCATTAAGGTGCTCTTGTCAATAACAGAAATATCATCCTTATGAGTGTGCCAGAATGATCCGAAATTGCTTTCAGTAGTGAAATCATGCTGGATGATATCAATTGATGGAATCCCGATAATTTCATTTATATAGCGGTGATCATCAATAATCTGATCCGTTTTGTCGAAAGAGAAGTAGGCCACGTAACCAAGGTTTTTAGCTGTTTTCCATACATTATCAACAACACTCCTGGCATAGTAAACGCTCACTTCTTCTTGTGTAAAAGTTGCATCTTTTGCCCCAACCATATCAAGAAGAATTCCATAGCGCGCATAATAATTAGGCTTATGCGGGTTGTTGGCCCAATACTGTGAACCCAGGCACCAGCTGTCAGCTTGCCATTCAACATTGAGATGATCAGGAACTCCGTAGTCTTCAGAGTCAAAAAGAATTATATCGATACCCAGGGAAGTTGGGTTTTTATCTAAATGACGTGCAATTTCCAGTAAAACGCCAACTCCACTAGCACCATCATTAGCTCCCGGGATTGGTGAATTATAATTTTCAGGATCAGGATCATGGTCGGCATAGGGCCGACTGTCCCAATGAGCCATTAACAATATACGGTTTGCTTTTTCCGGCTGAAACTGCGCAATTATATTAAAAGAATTCAGCTTAGTTCCATTAAAAGCCTCAAGCCGGGCATTCTGAACAATAACATCAGCCCCATAACTTCTAAATTTATCCTCCATCCATTTGGCACACCCCACATGCGCCTCAGTATTCGGCACACGTGGCCCAAACTCCAACTGCTTCTCAATAAACCGATAGGCAGAATCCGCCGAAAAACCCGGAACCTGCACTTTCGTTACAGTCGCACTTTTTTTGCTTGCAGAACTACCAGAATTATTCTTACAAGAATTTAAAGAAAGCAATACGAGTAATATTAAACCCGTAACCCGCAACCCGCAACCCGCAACTTTTTTGGATTCACTCGCAACCCGTAACTCGCAACCCGTCACTCGATTTCCCATTCCGCTCCCTCCTTAGTATCCTTAATAACAACTCCCAAACCACTTAGTGTATCCCTGATCTTATCCGAGGTTGCCCAATCTTTATTTTGCTTTGCTTCCTGCCTGATATCAAGTAGTGTTTGGATAAGCTTTGGTGTAAGCTCATCATTCCCTCCTGATTTTTCTTCGAAGGTTAGGCCGAGAATGTCAGAAGTGAGAAGAGACATTAGCTTGCGGAATCCTTCCAGATCTTCTTCAGATAAAGATTTCTTCCTTTCCTTAATCAGGTTAATCCATTTAACCCCTTCAAATAACTTAGCAATTAATATGGGAGTATTCAGGTCGTCATTCAATGCGTTAAAGCAAGCTTCCTCAAATGCTTTCAAATCCAGACTAGAACTATCACCGGCTTTCAGTTTGGCCATAGTATCAATAGCAGTTCCTAGTTTCTCGAGACCTTTCTCGGCAGCCTTAAGGGCTTCATTTGAGAAATCCAGGGTCGAGCGGTAATGGGCCTGAAGCATAAATAATCTGATTGTCATAGGGCCGTATGCCTGCTCCAGTAACTTATGATTCCCGCTGAACAACTCATCCAAAGTGATGAAGTTTCCCAGCGATTTGCCCATTTTCTGACCATTGATGGTGATCATATTGTTGTGCATCCAGTGTCTTACCGATGGATGACCGTAAGCAATTGTTGATTGCGCAATTTCACATTCGTGATGTGGGAACAGTAGATCCATTCCTCCACCGTGTATATCAAACTCTTCACCAAGATAGCGGCTGCTCATTGCTGAACACTCAATGTGCCAGCCGGGGAAACCTTCACTCCATTCTGATGGCCAGTGCATTATATGCTCAGGAGCTGCTTTTTTCCAAAGTGCAAAATCAAAAGGATTTCTTTTTTCTGATTGACCATCAAGCTCTCTTGTTGTAGATAATAAATCCTCAAGCTTTCTTCCCGACAGGCGGCCATAATGGTATTTTTCATTGTATTTCTCAACATCGAAATACACTGATCCATTACTCTTATAGGCGTATCCTTCCTCAAGAATTTTCCTGACCATATCCTGCTGCTCAATGATATGTCCTGATGCTCTGGGTTCTATGCTCGGACTCTTGACGTTAAGCATCCTCATGTTAGAGTGGTAGCTATCTGTAAAATGCTGCGCAACTTCCATGGGTTCCAGTTTTTCCAACCTGGCTTTCTTAGCTATTTTATCCTCCCCCTCATCAGCATCATTTTCAAGATGCCCCACATCAGTGATATTTCTTACATAACGGACTTTATAACCCAATTGAGTAAGATACCTAAACAGTATATCATATGTAATAGCCGGCCTGGCATGACCTAAATGGGCATCACCATATACAGTTGGCCCGCAAACATATAAACCCACGTATGGGGGCCTTATAGGTTTGAATTCCTCCTTCTTCTTCGATAAAGTATTGAATAGTGTAAGCTTGGTCATCAGATCTCTAATTTTGTAAAGAACAAAATTAGGAAAAATAATGAGGCTAAGTTAATCTGACTTGAAAGAGGAGATATAAAGTAACAACAGCTAAAAACCATTCAATGTTTTATGCCATAATCACCTAGTTGTTTAACCCGGTGAGTGCACAAAACCTGACAGGGTGGGTTTTTTGTTTTGTTGAAAGGTTTTTTATTGCCATTATTTGCTGCCATGCACACTTTTACGGAGATAATTTAGTGGGCAATTAACATTTTTTTGGAGATTATAATTTCGTACACAACAATAAATTGGAGATATTTAACAATATATGGAAAAATATGGAATCTGATTCCATATTTTTCCATATATTTGACTTATGATTAAAAGAGGAATAGAAAACCGACTGTTAAAACTGGCAAATTCATTTAAGGCTGTGGCTGTAATGGGGCCAAGACAATCAGGGAAAACTACCCTGGTAAAGTCATTATTTCCAGAGAAAGATTATGTTTCCCTGGAGAATCCTGATATTAGAACCTATGCTCTTGAAGACCCGAGGGGTTTTATTAATGATTTTAAAAATGGAGCTATTTTTGACGAAGTTCAGCGAACTCCTGATTTGTTTTCATACCTGCAGGAAGTCATTGATAATTCTAATGACAAGGGACAATTTATTCTCACGGGCTCAAATAACCTGCTATTAAATCAGAATATCTCCCAAACATTGGCAGGGAGAGTAGGATATATAAACCTTCTTCCTTTCACAAACTCGGAGATCGAAGCTCAAAATGAAAACAAATCCGATCTGGATCTGCTATTTAACGGGTTTTACCCCCCTGTATTTGACCAAAACCTTGACCCAACTGAATGGTTTCCAAGCTATATCCAAACATATATTGAAAGGGATGTCAGGCAAATCAAGAATGTTACCGATTTAATTCTTTTTGAAAGATTTCTCAGGATAGCCGCTGGCAGGACAGCCCAGGAATTAAATATGACATCAATCTCGAATGATTGTGGTGTTGATGTGAAAACAGTCCAGGCATGGATATCTGTTCTTGAAACCAGTTATATTATTTTCTTATTAAAGCCTCATCATAAAAACTACAACAAAACAATAGTAAAGCGGCCAAAGTTGTTCTTTTATGATACTGGAATAGTATGCTCCTTGCTAGGAATAACTGAAGTTGACCAGTTAAATTATCATCCTCTTAAGGGCAGTATTTTTGAAACAATGGTTGTTTCTGAGCAAGTAAAAAGTCAATCATTTGATTCAAAATCAGGAAATTTATTCTATTGGAGAGATAAAACCGGTCATGAAATAGACTTAATTATAGAAAAAGCCGGATCAATCTATCCCATGGAAATAAAATCAGCCAAAACAATCAATACCAGGTTTTTTAAAAACTTAACTTATTATCAAAATCTATCAGGAGTAAAACAATCTGCTTTGCTTTATTCTGGTGATGAAGAACAAAACAGAAGCAATGGAATTAAAGTAGTGAATTGGAGAAAGTTAAAATCAGAACAGTTTCCTGACAAAGGCTGAAAATGAAATCCGAGCCTGTTATATGCTCTTCCTCAGGTTACGGTGGAAGCTGTCTGTGAGCTTTTTATGAAAATATGGGTAGAGAAGGTAATCCCTGAGAAAGGATTTGCTGCTGTAATAGCTCCAATGCTCAATCCTTGTATATCCTTTTCTTGATTTTACAAAATTAAGCTGCTGCTTACCTTCCGATTTATTCCCCTTGATATAGCTAAACTCAATACTGAGATTTTTGTCATCAATCTCTGTTATTTCAAAAGCCATAGGAAGGTTGTAAAGCCCAAAAAGGAAACTGAGATTTAAATAAACAACCTGCTCATTGTCTAAAGGCCCAAGCTCATCACCATTGTAAAAAAGGGTCTCAGTCTTTTTAGAAAATAGTAGATTCAATTTCACATTCCTGTTATTCCAAGCTTTACCAGTGGCGTTATTTATATAACTATTCAGGGCAACATCAGGATTTCCTTTGAAATAATAATCTAACACCTGCTTCTTATATCCCGATACATCCTCATCAGGATTTAAAGATGGTTCAATATCGTCGAATTTATTAATGTCATGATTTTGTTGATCTTGCAGGTAATCCATTACGCTAGAATTGACCAGGCGCTTCTCTTCCACATCACTAATCAGAACCTGAGAAATACCAAATTGAGCAATAAGTGAGAACAGGCTTATTAATACTATTTGTTTAAACAACATTGCCGATTTTTTTTTGCTGGACAAATATATATAATTGGGAGACTATAACAGAAAATGCTTAAATAAATGCTATTCCTATTTGCTGGCTAAATAAAATTATTGACTATTAATTGATTAATTTTGTATAAACACACTTTACTATGGTTAAGAAACCCACTAAAGGCAAACAAAGCCAGCAAAAAAAAGATATCAGGAATCAAATTCTTGGAATTTTTAGCAATAATACACTCCAAACCTTTAACTATAAGCAGATTGCCAGAAGGCTTTATGTGTCAGATCCAAATAGCAGAAAGCTCATACAGGTTGTTCTTAATGAGCTGGAGCATGACGGACATCTGATAGAGGTTCAAAGAGGCAAATACAAGCTTAAAAGTCGTGGTGGATACATATGTGGAGTTGTACAAATGACCAGATCAGGCGCTGCATATATTATCACTGATGATCTTGAGGAGGATGTATATGTTTCATCCAGCAAGCTTAACCATGCTTTCGGTGGGGATAAAGTAAAAGTGTATCTCTATGCCCGGAAAAAAGGAGATAAGATGATGGGTGAGGTGACAGAGATACTCGAGCAGAGAGAAAGAACATTTGTCGGCACGATTATTAAATCCTTCGGTTATAATTTTCTTGTCCCTGACAACCGTGACATGCCCCTTGATATTCTTATACATCAGGATAATTTAAAGGATGCAGATGTTGGACAAAAAGCTATTGTTAAAATAATAGAATGGCCTAAAGGGGCTAAGAATCCTTTTGGTGAGGTAATTGAGGTGCTCGGCGAGGCAGGTGAAAATGATACCGAGATGCATGCTATCATGGCGGAATTTGAACTGCCATACAATTTTCCAAAAGCAATAGAGGAAGAGGCTGCGAAGATACCCGGTGAGATCACAAAAGATGATATTAAATCCAGAAGGGATTTCAGAAAGGTTCCAACTTTTACTATCGACCCTGCTGATGCAAAGGATTTCGATGATGCCCTTTCAATACAAAAACTTGAGAACGGAAATTGGGAGGTTGGGATACATATTGCTGATGTGAGCCATTACGTTAAACCATACTCCGATCTGGATAAAAACGCTTTCCACAGGGGAACATCTGTTTATCTGGTCGACAGGGTGGTTCCTATGCTCCCGGAAAGATTATCAAATGAGTTGTGTTCCCTTAGGCCTAATGAGGATAAATTATGTTTTTCTGCCGTTTTCGAAATAAAAGAAAATGCTGATGTTGTTGGCGAATGGTTCGGTAAAACCGTAATCCACTCCGACCGGCGATTCAGCTACCAGGAGGCACAGGATATTATTGAGGGGCAGGAGGGCGATCTCAAAGAGGAGGTCCTTAAGCTCCATCAGCTGGCCACTATAATAAGGAAAAATCGTTTTAGTAAGGGTGCTTTTTCATTCGACAGGGCCGAGGTGAAATTTAATCTTGATGAAAAAGGTAATCCACTGGGGGTATATTTCAAGGAAGCAAAGGAATCAAACTGGCTGATAGAGGAATTTATGCTGCTGGCAAATAAAAAGGTGGCTGAGAAGATAGGACGGGTACCCAAAGGCAAAACTGCAAAATCATTTGTTTATAGGATACACGACAGGCCGGATCCAGAAAAGCTTGAGAATTTCTCAAATTTTATACACCGTTTTGGGTATAGCCTGAAAACCAATAACGATCAGGCAATCGCAGCTTCCATGAATGCCCTGGTGACAAAAATCAAGGGAAAGAATGAGCAGTATATTCTTGAAACACTGGCCATACGGACCATGGCTAAGGCAAAATATTCCTGCAAGAATATTGGTCACTATGGTTTGTCCTTTCCATATTATACCCATTTCACCTCGCCTATCCGTCGTTACCCCGACCTGATGGTCCACCGTCTTCTGGAAATGTACCTGGCAGGCGAAAATTCTTATCATTCAGGTAAATGCGAGGATAAATGCATGCACTCCAGCAGTCGGGAAGAACTGGCCGTTAATGCAGAAAGAGCTTCAATAAAGTACAAACAGGTGGAGTTTCTTAAGGACAAGATAGGTCAGGTTTATGACGGGATAGTTTCCGGAGTAAGTGAATGGGGCTTTTTTGTTGAATTATCAGAAAATCATTGCGAAGGAATGGTGCCGATGAGAGAGCTGGATGATGATTTCTACGAATATGACGAAAGTAATTATTGTCTGGTTGGCATGAGAACAAGACGAACATATAGTATTGGTCAGAAAGTAAAAGTGGAGATTTTACATGCGAATCTTGCCAAAAGACAACTTGATTTTGGGGTAGCGAATAAGTTGCCAAAGTGAGTGTAGGTGTGGGAGTGAGTGAGGATGTGAATGTTGGAGTGGTAAAGGTTTTTCTTGATTAACAATGGGATATGACTTTTGTCATTTGGATTTGAATGTGCCCCTACTACTTTAGAACTTAGAAAAAAAGGGGTGGAAAAATGGAATCTGAAAAAAAATATGATCATATAATCTGGGGCGAAGCTTACAGTTCTGGCTTGGTATATCTGGATAATCACAGGCGGAATTTTATTGACATAGTTAACGAGTTGGTGGATCTGGTAAATGATGAAAACTGTGCTTCAAGCTTGCCAATGATATTTCAACGTCTGGCTTTTTATGTTGAAGAGTATTTCGTTAATAAGGAGATTGCTCTGATGGGCAACAGCGATTTACCTCTTCAGATTTATAAGACAGAGCATGATAACTTTACAACTGAAGTAACACGTCTCCAGGAAGCATTCGGAAATGGCCAGGAAAAAGTATGCCGGGATTTGTTGGATTTCATTATCAGCTGGTATCAGAATTACATCAGCCTGTTTGGGCCGGAGGCTGTTGAATTTTTGCGACATAAGGGATTTGAGTAAACCCTAAAGTGTTAAACCAATCTTACAGATTTGCTTTT
>CAYXQX010000141.1:0-6246 GCA_964467485.1 uncultured Porphyromonadaceae bacterium
TTAAGCCAACATTGCCAAAGCCTGTTTCAGTGGATAAAAAGGTGGTAAAGTCATTACCTATCTGGGAATCGATATAAAGGGTTTTTTCAACTGCATCATATCTCACACCTGTCAGTCCCTGCAGCATGCCGTAGCTAGCCATGGCCCGTGCATACCAGTGGCCACATTCATATTCGTTAAAGGGATTTCGCTTGTATCCATCGTACCGCAGCCTCACTTCCTTAACAATATCAAGTCCTTTTTCAATCTCACCTTTAAACATCAAATGGCTGGCTACCTGGTATTCGATACCGGTCCACACTTCATCGCTGTATACAAAGGGCAGGGATAATTTTCCGCCTTTGGGCCATGAGCAAAGAAGTAAACCCCCTTCATTGCCACATCCAAAAGTAGGACGCTGGGGGTTGGCATGGTCAGAAAGGTCTGTTCTCAGGTTATATTTATGGATGGCTGACAAATGGCTTTTGATCTTGTCCGAGTCGATTATCTCGTCCAGTCCACAAACACTGGCTATCCACATTCCCAATACGCCATCAGACAAACAACCGGTTCCATACTGATATTTTGGACCTTCTTTCTTGAGCAGCTCTTTCGCTTCTTCAGAGTAATTGGCTGTCCAGGAACCTTGAGAGAATTCGACTGGGTTTGGCGCTTCAAGGCCCTCCCATTGTATCTTCTGGATAAAGTATTCACCGTCAAATAGTTCTTCTTCCATAAACTTTTTCCCTTTCATCAGGAGGGATTGGTATTTGTCGTATGCAAACCCAAGATCCTTGCCGATCTCAACCATGGAGGTGAGGGCACCCAGGTAGAAACTGGTACACATACCTTCAGGTCCCCAAAACTCAATATCGTAAGTGTTGTGATGGGGCTCCTCCAGAATTCCTTTTCCCTTGGGATCCCATACTTTGATACAGTAATCCATGCTTTGCTGTACTTTGGGATATATTTTCTTCATCCACTCATTATCCCCACTGATCCGCCAATCACGGTAAACCTTCATTATACCACCTAACTGGCCGTCTGAGGCTGCATGAAAACTATGAGCCACAGCTTGGATCGGTAGCCCGGATCTGAACACCTGGTGTCCTTCATCGTTCTGGCTTACATTGAATTCCGTTTCCCTTAATGTTCTCTCCAATGCCGGGAAAAGGTGAGGTATAGCCTGGGCGTAGTTCCAAACATGGGTACAGCTTCCGGCACAGCAGCCACTGGCATCACTGCAACCTTCCCATGCCCACATCCTGCCATCAGCCTGGCGCAGAACAGTTGGTGATTTTAAGATGGTTAGGTTGGCTGCAACAGCTTCCAATACCTCAGGGGGTAGGGTAGAGGAGTAAAATGCATCCCTGAACAGTTCGCTTTTGGATTTCAACTCATCATAATGCAATTTCAGGTATTTTGTGACCTCTTCAATACTTTTAAACCGGCCTGCATACCATGATTTGTAATAAGGACTGTCGGGTACACATTCACTTCCTGGGCAGCATTCCTCAATTTTGGGGTTTACTGCCACCCAATCGCCATAATCCCCAGATTCAAAGTTCATCAGGATAATAGCATCCTTTCCAGGTTTTGACAGGGATTCATCCTCCTTATCGGTAAGAATAAATTGGTCCGCCAGGATATGTCCCCATCCTCCCATGGCATCATCAATAATCTGGATCTGGGCTGTTTTACCCAAAAATGCTTGTAGGTTACAGGTTGCGGGTCCCAGGTTTTCAGTGTTATTGCCGGTTGAGGTAAAAATCACTTTATTGCCAACTATCACATTTACACATGTTTTTTCCTTTTGGGCCCCACCTCCCACCAGAAAGCGGAGATAGTTTTTATTGATTTTGAATTCAGGGGAGGTAAGAGTGCCTGTTTGCATATCACCTTCGGAGTCATAGGTGTTAACTAAATATTTTCCGTCAAATCCTGATACATCACTTTGATTACCGGCTGTACCTCTTGATGCTTCATCATAAAAAGCCGGTGTTGGCCTTGCGGCAGGAGAGCCATATTTCAAGGTGCTGCCTTGTATATACCAGCAGAACTGAAGCTTAACTGTTTTCTCTTCACCGGGCATCAGAGTGAAAGGCAGGTATATTGATGCTCCTGGGGCATTTCCTTCAATCTCCTGATTTTCCGGTGTTAGGCCTTCCTGAATATTATTCCAGCTGATAGTATTGGAATCCCACCATCCACCACGGAACCAACAGGCATTAACCAGCGCGCTATTATCATCCACGAAGGCACTGAACCATGCACCTGAAGCTTCTTCGCTTTCCTTCATAACACAGGTAAAGCCATTATTAATTTTATTGATTGATTTTGAGCCTCTGCCGGTAAGTATATTCTTGGAGTTCCAGGAGAATATTGATTCTATCTTTCTATTTGTGGGGTTCTTAAAGGTATATTCCATCATTGCCATTGGCAGACTGGAATTATCTTCATCAGTGGGGATGAATGGTGACCAGCCTGTTATTTCCACCTTTAGCGGGATATCATCATCTGTCAGTTTCAGCGTAGCGAAAGGAAATCTGGCCAGGAATTCACCCTTTTCAAATCGGGGCAATCCGTAAGACTGATTCCCTAGTCCATTTCCCGTTCCGGGCATGCCGAATATTTTCCATTGTGGTACTTGTGTCTGTAGAACTTTTGCACCATTATGCACTCCTTTTACCATAATTGCAGCATAGGCATATGGCTCATTGAAGATATCAGGCTTATTGAAGATGGAAACATGGGATATAGCCCCGCTGCCCTCCATGCATATCATTCCGGCACCTATGCCTCCCAGGGGGAAGGCTATCCGGTCGAGATGCTGTCCGGTGTAAGAATCATTAAAAGCTCTCTGGCCTTCTGTTTCCTGACTAAAGGCGAAGGTGCTGGAACATAAAGCAAAAAGAAAAAAGATGGCAAGTTTTTTCATTGGTAGAAGTTTTGAAAATTCAGGTTCTACAATTTATGAAAATTATCAGGAAGAATCATTACTTGATTGCCATTCTCCCAAAGCACAATTCCAGGCAGATGCTTCTTTATTTCTGATAATGGCTTTTCTGGCTTTCTTTCAGAGGGCAAAAACCGGAATGTAGGAGGCTAATTCTTCTTTGTATAGCCCTCTATTGCCAACTCAAGAATCTCATATTTAAAACAGAGCTTGATGATTAATTAAAGGATTTTTCTTCAGCCGAACAAAGATATTGATTTTGATAGGATGGCTTGACTCATGGATGTGTCTAGTTGTCAGAAAATTAGTTGGATTAATAGTTTTTTAAGCCATCTTTTTTTTGTAATATTATGAGTGTAAAAAGCTATTACTATTCCTTCTTGCGAAAACTTAAAATCTGCTACTATGAAGATCAAAAAATTATTTATTCTGGTTATTCTATTTCCTTTCCTCTTTGCTTCTGGCTTCGCACAAAATTATAACAAGATGAAGATTACTCTATCAGATGGCCCAACCATTACCGGGAAAAAGGGCACTTTGTCTGATGAATCAGTAAGTTGTTTGGTTGGTGGCGAATTACAAACTTATTCATTAGGGGACATAAAATTGGTTTCTGCCAAGAAGGGTAGTGCCGGAAAATGGGCAGCAGGAATGGGCGGATGTTGCTTGGGTACCTTTGCCGCAGCCGGATTGTTAGGCGATAAAGATGAACTGGCTGAAATTGGTGTAGGACCTTATATTGGAGTTTCCTTATTCCTGACCGGCCTGACGGCAGGGTTTGGGTATCTGATTGGAGCTCTTACAGATCCCTGGAAAAATGTCTATATAGCAAAATTTCCTGTTGCTATTAACAGGATAAAGCCATTAATTAGCGTTGATCCCAAAGGAAGACCGCTTTTTGGTTTTGCCTATAGCCTATAGCCTTTTTTTATTTCCTGATTTTTTGATTGTTGTTCCGGGCGAATATAAAATTGCTTCTTCCCGGTAGGTCGACAGGTACGTGTAATCATGCTTAATCAAAGGATAAATCTGTTAATAGTACTTTGTTTTTCGATAATTACTTGCGGCATAAATGCCCAAAGCATAGAGCAGGTGGTTGGTAAGGCAGATTCCCTGTTTGCATCTGAGGCTTATGAAAAAGCTATTCTGGAATATCAAAGGGCAGTTTTTTTTTCAGGGGAGGTAAGTCCTGTCTCTTTTCATACAAAAACTGCCTTGTGTTACGCTTCCCTGGGTGATACTAAAGAGGCTAAGAAGTATTTTGATCTTGCAGCAACAGCCTGTTCAAATGATAGTTTGGAGGCTGAGGTGATTTTTAAATCAGCAATGCTCGACATTGAAGAATGTAATTATTATGGTGTTTCAAGGTTATTGAACAGTGTGCCGGCAGAAGCAGGCGAAGAATGCATCAGGAAAAAGGACTGTTTGCTTGGTATTGCATATTGGGGCTTAAATGAATTTGATAAGTCCTTTGATTCTTTTTACAAGACTATTTATCCTGATGAAATTGAAAAAGGAGCTGAGTTAGTCAATATCAGGAATCAATATCAGGAAGCATTAAAAATTAAGCCTTCTGTTCTTCCTTTTTTAAGCAGCATAATCCCTGGCTCAGGCCAGATCATTTCAGGAGAAATTGGAGAAGGCCTGGCCTCTTTTTTTCTGTGTGGGGGTATTGGTTTACTGGGTGTTGGTTCAGTATTTGTCCTCAAGAATAATGTCGTCTTCCTTAATTTGAGTCCCTGGTTTCTCCGTTATTATTTTGGTGGGATACAACGGACAGTTGAGATTATCGACCAAAACCGCATCGAGACAAAAAAGGAGGTTTTTGAAAACATTCTTGAATTGGTAGAATTGGATGGTTATGAATCTCAATTCCTATATGATGAGCCTTTTGAAAACGCCAAACTATTGTCACCCGAATTATCAGAGGGGTCTGGTTTCGTGGATAACCTTTTTGGGTTTTATGAAAAGCAAATATCCCCTCAGGATATAATGGATTGTATTTATTATCCTTCCTGTTCTGGGTATGTTCGGGGAACAATCAGGACAAATGGGTTTCTGGGGATTTTTGATGCTCTTGACAGGCTTACCAGATGTCATTTATTTGGTCATGATTCGTATAAATTACACCAAGGAAGTAATCTTTACTACGACCCCGTCGGGAAAATCTCAAAATGATGAAAATAATTAAAATCACATCAATCTGAATTGTTTTATTTGAGATATTAGATGAATATTTGTCAAATAATAAATTTTGTACGACAATGGATGACTTATCTACTTTCCCCCGGATGTCCCTTTCTAATCTGGGAACGCCATTAGAGAAATGCAGTCGGATATCCGCCTTATTTCCTGATGGTCCTGAGATTTATATCAAGAGGGATGATTTTATTGGCTCACTTGTTTGGGGGAATAAGCTTCGTAAGCTTGAGTTTGTTCTGGCTGATGCAATTAAAAAGGGCGCTGACACCATTATAACATGCGGAGGGGTGCAATCAAACCATGCTCGAACTACAGCCCAGGTTTGTAAGAGGATTGGTCTTGATTGCATTCTTGTTCAGAATGGGACAGAGCCCAAGTTAGCTAGCGGTAATCACAAGGTTAACAAACTGCTGGATATACCAATCCACTATGTTAGATCCAGTGAGGACAGACAAGCTAAAATGCAGGAAATTGCTGAGGGTCTTGAGTATTATGGGAAGAAGCCATTCATAATACCCTTAGGGGCATCAGATAATATTGGATGCCTGGGTTTAGCATTAGCAATAAAAGAATTGAAGCAGCAAGAGAGTGAAATCGGGATAAGATTTGATTATTTGATTCATGCTTCTTCATCAGGAGGAACCCAGGCGGGTTTTGAGCTGGGAAAAAGGCTGTTTGGTATGGACCACATGAAGATTATCGGGATAAGTGCTGATGCCAGTGTGGAGGACTTATCACAAAGCATACTTGGATGTACTGGTCCAGCTATCCAAAAACTTGATGCAACCTTTGAGATCATCAAAGAGGATCTTAATATTGATACTTCCTTCGTCGGCCCCGGATATGGAATTGCCTCGAAGCAATCTGACGAGGCTAAAAGAATGTTTGTCGAGCATGAAGGGATTATGCTTGATACTACCTATACGGGAAAAGCTGCTGCTGGCTTGATAGATTATGTTAGGAAAGGAACTTTTAAATCAGGAGAAAAGGTTTTGTTCTGGCATACAGGGGGGATACTTGCAGAGATGTAGGTGCTGGGGTTTAGAATCTGTAAATCACACTGAAGCTGGGGAGTATGGGGAACTGATCAATCCGTTCGAAGCTGTACC
>CAYXQX010000141.1:6256-8399 GCA_964467485.1 uncultured Porphyromonadaceae bacterium
ATCGAAGTAATATACGTTTGCCCTGTTATAGGCGTTTATCAATCCTATGCTGGTTTCAAAGCTATGAGTAGGGGAGAAGCGCCATTTTTTACTCAGACTGATATCCAGGCGGTGATACCAGGGTAGGCGTCCTTCATTCAGAGGACCGTACCATATTCCAACGTTACCATTTCCTGTAACATCCTGTAAATTACCCCGATATTAAAGCCCTGGGAAATCTTCAGCTTGCAAATAATCCTTTAGGTATTCATCCCCGGCCCACACAAAAAAATCAAAACTGTGTAATTGTTTTTCCTGATTTTCACATATTGATTTTCTGAATTAGCATCCAGTATTCCAAAAACCATATATTCTGATGGGAGCTCTTCGGGAAATAGTTTTATCTCATTATAGCAAGAGAAACAAATCAGGATAATTTGTAAAAACAATAAAATACGAATAAGTGATATCCGGTCCATATTTTAACTGGCATTAGTTGGGGGGACATCAAAAAGCACCTGGATTTTATTCCTTCATTGCCTTTTTTAGCCTTTTGGCTTCTTTTTTCTCTTTTGCACTTTTCTGTGGCTCTTTTTTTACGTTTTTCTTAGAGTCTTGTGACTTAGCCATGATCTTTGATTATTTGTTTCTGCAAAATTAATCTTATTTTTATATGATTACGTATGTAAGATTATATTGTTTTCACTTAAGAGCAGGTATGGATAAAGATTATCAAGCAATTATCCGAGAGATAATTAGCCACATAACAAAAAAGTGTATGTACACCGACATTTCTGATTTTTACGTTGGTTTAAGCGATGATCCTGAGCTCAGCTTATTCTCGGATCACAATGTTAGCAAGGAGTTTGGGTGTTGGACATACAGCAAAGCTCTTAATGAGCAGCATGCCAGTGAGGCCGCGAAAAAACTAATTGATCAGGGAATGATGGGAGGTTCCGACGGGGATGAGTCCATGGTCTGGGTTTATTGTTATAAAATTACCTCGGAAACGGACGAATGAATGTTTGTAGGTTGGACATTGGTGAATTGCGATTGTAGAGACAGATTGTAATCTGTCTCTACGTTGGAATGGTTTATTTGATGAATCGCTTTGTTATTTTTGCACCCTGTTCATCGGTCATTACTAACATGTATAATCCACTCGTAAGTTGATCAATATCAATGGTATGTTTATACTGGCCAGCACTAGTATAGCTTTTTGGGTGACCATTGTCAATAATAACCTGTCCGCTTAAATTAATCACCCTGAATCTGATTTTCTTGGCGTTTTGAATCACCATATCAACATTTATTCTTGATGATGCAGGATTAGGATATAGGATAACCTGATCCAACCCGGGAAGTGTTGCGCAAAGATTACTATAGTAGTTACAAGGAATGGTCTCCGTTTCCTGAACTCGTGAAGTCTTATTGTTTTTATCCTGATTTATATTGCTTGATTTCTTGAGATCCAAGGATTTTCCATGCAAGTCAGTTTTTGTTTTGACTTGTGCGTTTCTTTCCAGCTTTGCGATATCTTCTGGAATTAATCTCTGCTTCTGGTAGTTGAATTCTTTTCGAAGTGAGTTGGAAATCTCTGCTGGCAAACATTGAAAGAACCTTTCATTTGGGAAAACCCAGAAAACATAATCCCGAACTTCCTGTGAGACTTTTGAGTCCGCTACTCTTACCGGTATGCACAGGTCAAATGCAACATCCATAGGCATTTCATTAATAATAGAATCCAAAGGACTAACCCAAAATAAAACTTTAGTAGAGGATTGGTCTTGAATAGAATTGTCTCTTTCCTGCCTTGTAAGAAGATAAATTGAAGGAGCCAGTGAATCATGGTTGATATCCGGAATTGAACCTTTATCCGGCAACAACTCTGCTAACTTTTCATCATACACACCACGGAACCTGATTCTCCTGTAATGTTGCAGCTGCAATCTTCTGGCTACACTGTACAGATATGCTTTGAATGAATTTTTCTTCCGGAGTCTTTCCAGATTCTCAAATACTATCAGTACCGCTTCGCCAGCCAGGTCCATCGCATCATCGGGATCACCGGTCAGACCGCGACAATACCTAAGGAACGCTTGATGACAAGGATTGTACAATTCCTTGAACACCTCTTGTTTAGTTGAATTCAATTGCGACTATT
>CAYXQX010000142.1:0-8380 GCA_964467485.1 uncultured Porphyromonadaceae bacterium
TAACTCATAATTCATAACTCATAACTCATAACTCATAATTCATAACTCATAATTCCAATGAAACACCTCCTAACCCTCTCACTCCTCTTCAGTATCTTATTGAGTGCCAATGCTCAAAACCAGCGTCCTTTAAGCGGTGACGACATCCTTAAATGGAATAGGATAACTGAAAAGTTGATCTCCAATGATGGTGAATATGTTGTATACAAAACGGAACCATGGAAAGGAGATAGCAAGCTTTTTATTTCCAATAATAAAGGCAAAGAGATTACCAGTTTCGATTATGCAACAAGTGCAAAAATAACCCACGACTCAAAATTCGTGGTATTCACTATAAAACCTCCGGCTGATACCATCAGACAGCTTAAGCTCAGGAAAACTAAAAAGGATGATATGCCTAAGAATGAGCTGGGTATATATGATCTGGAAACAGGAAACCTGGATGTTATTCCAAACCTTAGTTCATTAAAAATACCCACTGATTGGGGTGGATGGATTGCATATCAAGTTGAGAACAGTGACACCGTGGCGCGTGACACGGTTACACCGGATAAGGAAAAAGGGGAAAAGGGAGAGGGAGATGAAACTAAGAAAGACACGAAGGAGGCGAAGAAAAATGGTTATAAGTTACATCTGGTAAAACCTGGAAAATTCACTGAAATAATGGATTTCCCCTTTGTGACTTCCTATTACTTTGCTGAGAAGGGAAAAACTCTGGTTTTTGAAACTACCGGTGATAATAAAGATTTCGAACCCGGAATTTTCAGATGGGATATTGAAGGGGAGCGAGGCAATTATGTTATATCAGGAAAAGGAGATTACAAGCAACTGACACTAAACAAGAAAGGTACTCTGATAGCCTTTATGGCCGATACCGCTAATGAGGGTGAGAATGATAAAAAGGATTATAAACTGTACTCGTGGTCAAGCGAAAATGATGGTGAAAATGCAGCAAATGAGATTCTCAGTAATGAGGCAAAAGGTATAGCTGACAATTGGGAAATAAGTGCGAACGGGCGACTATCATTTTCAAAATCAGGAAAGAAATTATTCTTTGGTACTGCTCCTATTAAATCGGAGAAAGATACAACAATCCTCCAGGAAGAACTTCCGGTTTTGGATGTATGGACCTGGAATGAGCCAGTTCTGCATACTCAGCAACTGAAAAGGAAAAGCAGCGATATGAGAAAAACATATATGGCTGCATACGACTTCGATACTAAGAAAATGGTGCAATTGCAAACTGAAGATCTCAGCGGTGTAAGCCTTATCAATAAAGGTGATGCTAAATATGCTCTCGCATACTCCAACCAACCATATGCTGTTCAGACCATGTGGGAAGGAAGTCCGGCGCATATGGACATCTACCTGATAGATATGGAAAGCGGAGAGCGTAAACAACTAATAGAGGATATACGTGCTAATCCTCAAGCCTCACCAACAGGGAAATATCTCTATTGGTATAATGCCATGGATACCTGCTATTATACCATTGATATGGCAACCCTAACACAACATCAAATCACCAATCCGAATATTATCCAGGCTGCGAATGAGCTGAATGATGTGCCTAATCCTGCTGGTTCATACCGTTTAGCCGGATGGTTAAAGGATGATGATGCCATCCTGATATATGACAGATTCGATATATGGAAAGTGGATCCTATGGGCAAGGTCGATCCTGTAAACCTGACAATTGAAGGTAGAAATACTAATACTGCCTACCGTCTACTCCAACTGGATAAAAAAGGTGGCAGGTTCGGCGGGGATGATAAAGGAATTGATCCTGATAAAACTCACTACCTCACCGGTCATAATGAGGTCACTCGTAATGATGGTTTTTATAAATGGTCAATAAAGAAGCCTTCCGTACCCAAAGAACTAATGGCAGGCGAATACAAACTGGGATCTCCAACGAAGGCTAAAAAGGCTGATCTCGTAATTTTCACATTGGAAGATTTTCAGATTTTTCCTGATATCCAAATTTCTGATCTGAGTTTCAAAAAGCCAACAAAAGTATCCAATGCCAATCCTCAGCAGGATGAGTTCATCTGGGGAACAGCCGAATTAGTTTCATGGACCTCTTTGGATGGCAGGAAATTAGAAGGTACTCTTCATAAGCCAGCAGATTTTGATCCAAATAAGAAGTACCCAATGATCGTGAATTTCTATGAGAAGAGTTCACAAGGTCTCTACGGTCATCATATCCCTGAAAGAGGCAGATCAACAATCGGATATCATTATTATACCTCAAATGGTTATTTAATATTTAATCCTGATGTTTACTATAAAGAAGGATATCCGGGTGAAGACGCCTTCAACTGCGTAATGCCGGGAATCACCAAACTGATAGCCACAGGCTTTGTTAATGAAAAGGCCATTGCAGCACAGGGACACAGCTGGGGTGGATATCAGGTCGCATACCTCGCCACACGAACCAACCTTTTCGCAGCCATTGAATCGGGTGCACCCGTTGTAAACATGTTCAGCGCCTATGGTGGAATACGCTGGGGATCAGGCATGAACCGTTCATCCCAATATGAGCATACACAAAGCAGAATAGGTAAATCAATTTGGGAATCACCATTGAGATACATTGAGAACTCACCCATTTTCACTATGGATAAAGTTCAAACTCCTATCCTTATAATGCATAATGATAACGATGGCGCAGTACCATGGTACCAGGGAATCGAGTATTTTATAGCCTTAAGACGAATGGAAAAACCAGCATGGCTCTTAAACTACAACAACGCAGATCACTGGCCCCTTAGGGTAGAAGATAAACATGATTTCCAGATCCGTCTGGCCCAGTTCTTCGACCATTACCTTAAAGGAGCACCAATGCCAAAATGGATGAAAGAAGGCATTCCCGCCACAAAAAAAGGCATAGAATTCGGCTACGAATTGGTGAAATGATCAATGAATTAATGTTGGTTCAGATAACGGGATAACGGATAACGAATAACCGAATAACCGAATAACGAATAACGGAATCTAATGATTCCAGTAAGTCGCAATCCGCCAAGCATTGTCCTTATCATGAGCCAGCCAATCCAAATATTCCTGTTTGGTACGGAAAGGTGGATCATGGTGAGGTTGTAGCTTCTCTGATGTTTTAATTAGTGGTGACGGATTCTCAGGTACATGCCCCCTCATCTCCTTTAGTTTATCCTGATATTCAGGAAACTTAGCAAGATTAGACCATTCATTCGGATCATTCTTATGGTCATATAGCTCTTCTCCCCCATCGATATAGATACTGTATCTCCAATCTTCAGTCCGAATGGAAAACTCACTGTAATCATATGAACTGATGGCTGGATAATCCCAGGTGGTTCCAGAATTTATTAGAAGAGGTACAAGACTCCGACCATCAATATCATTTCTAACAGGTAAATTACAAAGGTCCACCAATGTTGGGTAAATATCCTGTGTAGATACTATACGTTCGCACACCGGCTTCCCATTTGTTCCCTCCGGCACATCTGCAATTCCCTCGGGTACCTTTAGCATCAACACTGTCTGTAGGGTATTTTCCCACATGGCAAATTTCCTCCAGTGCTCCTTCTCTCCCAGCTGCCAGCCATGATCCGACCATACCATAACTATAGTATTCTCAGCGTATTTACTATTATCCAGAGCATTCATCAACTTTCCAAACATAGCATCAGCAAAAGCAATAGATGCAAGATAAGCCTGAACTCCTTCCTCCCACCTTCCAGCTTCAACAACATGCTTGTGGTAATCCCCGGAACGATGGGCTATATCAATCATCCTGTCGCTCATATCATTAAGATCATCTTCCTGGTATGCCGGTAATTGAACCTCATCAAGAGGAAACATATCAAAATACTTCTGAGGAACATACCAGGGGACGTGCGGTCTGTAAATTCCACATGCAAGGAAGAAAGGTTTGTCATGCTTTTCATTGAGCTTATCCGAAACCCATTCTACACTCTTATAATCAGCCATTAAAGAATCAGGAATATCCAGTGCTGCCCAGTCGAACATCTTATACATATTCTTGAATTCGGGCATGCTTACAGTGCTATATTCCTTCTGCTGATCTTCTGTAATTCCCGGATGATCCTGCGGCATATACTCACGTGGCATATTCTGTTTCTGTGATGGCCAGTACTCGTCCCAGCATGTGCTGTCTATCATATGATAGTGAAATATCTTACCGGCTCCTGCTGAATAATACCCATTGTCTCGAAAATAGTGCCCTAGTGTAGTAAATTCCGGAATCGCCTCTCTCCAATCCTGATAATTCGAATACACTCCAGAAGTATGTGGCGATAATCCAGTCATGATAGAAGTCCTGGATGGATTACAAGCAGGATTAGAACAATAGGCATTAGCGAACATAACAGCTTCCTCTGAAAATTTATCCAACATTGGAGTTTTGGCCTGTGGATGCCCACCCATAACCCCTATCCAGTCGTTAAGATCATCGATGGAAACGAAGAGGACATTTGGATGTTCAATTTGCTTCTGGTTCTGGCAGGAGAACATGCTGCAAGTCACGGCCAGAGCTATAAAGTAGCGTAAGTAGTTCATTAATTGTTAATTGTTAATGGATTTCATGTGAATGGATTAAGTTTGGGCATAAATTACATAAAAAATAAGACCGCTCCAAGGCATTATTTTGTACTATGTTGAGGATAATCATTAGTTTTATAAATTGTAAATTTAGTGTAACCGTGTCACCGAGTAGCCGTGTAACCGCATAACTGTATCCTCATGAAAAACCTAACCCTCTTTCTCCTGATTACCGTCCTCGCTGCCTGCTCCTCTGGCGAGATCAACCAATCTGAAATCAAAAAATGGGAAAAACAATCGGAGAATGTTACAATTATTCGCGACAGTTTCGGAGTACCTCACATATATGGCAAAACAGATGCCGATGCAGTTTTCGGACTAATGTATGCCCAGTGTGAGGATGATTTTAACCGGGTTGAAGTGAATTATATCAATGCAATGGGGCGAATGGCAGAAGTTGAAGGTAAGAATCAGCTATTTACAGACCTTAGAATGCAATTGTATATCAATCCCTTCGAGGTAAAGAAAGAATATCGTAGAAGTCCAAAGTGGTTAAAAAAGCTGATGGTTGCGTTTGCTGATGGAGCTAATTATTATCTATTCACCCATCCTGATGTAAAGCCTAAACTGCTTACCCATTTTGAGCCATGGATGGCCCTTACCTTCAGTGAAGGAAGTATTGGAGGGGATATCGAACGAATAAATACTTCTCAGCTTGGAAATTTTTACAGCGGTAAACCAGAACAAAAAATCAAGGAAGTAGAAGACAAAGAACCAGGTGGATCAAATGGCTTTGCGATTGCTCCCGAACTGACAAAATCAGGAAATGCCTTACTACTGATTAATCCACATACCTCATTTTTCTTCCGGTCGGAAGTTCATATGATAAGTGAGGAAGGTCTTAATGCATATGGAGCAGTCACCTGGGGACAGTTCTTCGTTTATCAGGGCTTTAACAACAAATGTGGCTGGATGCATACTTCAAGTAAGGCTGATGCTATTGATTATTACTACGAAACCATTGTAAAAAAAGACGATAAACTACTCTATAAATATGGAGAAGATCTCCTGCCTTTGAAGGAAAGAATTATCACACTTAAATACAAAGATGGAGAAAAACAGGCCAGTAAGGATTTTTCAGTTTACTACACTCATAACGGACCTGTGATAAGTAGTGAGAAGGGCAAATGGGTTAGTATCAGACTAATGGTTGAGCATGAAAAAGCACTTACCCAGTCGTATATGAGAACCAAAGCCCAAGGGCATGAAGATTTTAAGAAAACAATGGACCTCCAAACAAACTCGTCCAACAATACAGTTTATGCTGATGCTGATGGCAATATTGCCTATTATCATGGCAATTTTATACCTGTCAGGAAGCCTGATTTTGACTGGGCAAGAATAGTTGATGGCAGTAATCCTGAAACAGACTGGAAAGATTTACATACCGTTGATGAAATGATCTTCATCCTTAATCCGAAGAATGGCTGGATCCAGAATTGCAATTCTACACCCTTTACCGCTTGCGGCATCAATAGCCCCAAACCGGAAGATTATCCTTCATACATGGCTCCAGACAGGGAAAATGCCAGAGGCCTGCATGCCGTTCGGGTTCTTGAAGGACAATCTGATTTTACTATCGAAAAGCTGATTGCAACGGCCTACGACTCCTACCTTATTTATTTTGAACCTCTTATCCCTAAGCTACTTCAAGCATACGAGGAAGCCCCGGTATCCTTTAAGAAAGAACTAAAAGAACCCGTTAAAATGCTCAAGGAATGGGACCTACGATACACACTTAATTCTGTCCCAACATCTCTGGCTATTTATTGGGGAATGGAATTGAGCCGCGGCAGGAATCCTGATGAACAAATGCTGACAGCTTTAAGAAGGGCTATTCACAAACTGGAAACAGATTTCGGCACATGGGAAACGCCTTGGGGTGATATCAATCGTTATCAGCGTATTAATGGCGATATAAGACAGCCATTCGATGATGCCCGCCCTAGTTTACCGGTAGATTTTGCATCATCACGATGGGGATCACTAGCCTCCTTTGGTGCCAGATCATATCCGGGAACAAAAAAAATGTATGGAACAAGCGGTAATAGCTTCGTGGCAATAGTGGAGTTTGGTGAAAAAATTAAAGCTAAAAGCATTCTGGCAGGTGGCATTAGCGGAAATCCTGATTCGCCTCATTTCAACGATCAGGCCCTGATGTACACAAAAGGACAGTTTAAAAATGTATTGTATTATAAAGAAGATGTAGAAGCAAAAGCCGAAGCAACTTATCATCCGGGGAATAAATAATGAAAATAAAACACTTACTTAATATTGGTACCTTAATTCTATTATCATCCATTTTTGCATGTAACCAACCCAAAATGGAAGAGGAGAATTCTCAAATTTATTTTGGAGGAAACATTGATGGCATAGCAGATACAAGCTTGCAGTTTAGCTTTGAATCCTTCGAACTTTTAGATTCCCCAAATAATGTTGATATAAAGGTTGACAGCTTTGGGAATTTTAGTCTCACCCTTGACAACCAGCACCCCTTGAAGGGCTTTCTCTCCTTCGGCAAGGTTCCAAAAACCTATAAGTTTAATGTCACCATGATTGATGGCAAAGACTCTAGCATGCAAGTAGAATCTGTTGATTTCAGGATGATTTACCTTTATATGAGCCCGGGCGACAGTCTGGTAATGAAGGTTGATGCCAACGATATCCGAAATAGCCTTTCGTTTACCGGTAAGGGAGCAGGGAACAACCTTTTTGTAAATCAGGAGGAATGGGAGTTTAATAAATACAAAGATAAATATCTCAACAATTATCATTACATAACATACTATCAACCTGAAGATTACAAGTTCATAAAAGAAAAAATAAAAGACAATAAAAAGACTTACCTGCTTCGATTCAGAAAGGATTATGAGCTAAGTGATCACTTGATTAACCTGTATATCAATCAATATGATCAGGAAATAATAAAAAGCCTGATTTATTTCCCGGGAGGTCATGCAGGTTTTAATGAGGGCGTATTCCCCGAATTACCCGATGATTATTTTGATTTTCTGGGTGATGCAGAGATTTCTAATTCGATAGATGACCAGGGAATAGGTGCATATTACTATTTGAATGCCCTGCTCAGAAAAAAACATGAACTCCATACACAAGGAAAATCCAATCCCATTGATTTCTATTCCTATGTAAAGCAGGAGTTACCGGAACGACTGGCATACATATTCCTGGCATATGCACTCAACCGTGATTTCAACAAGAGCCTTTACGATAATTTCGGGGAATCATGTCCTTATCCTGATATTGCAAATCTTGTAAAAGCAAAATATGGTCATCTTGAAGGCATGCTTGCCGGTAACCCTTTCCCTGATTTTAAACTTGAAGATGTGAATGGTAAGATCTTAACACCGGAAGACTTTTTGGGTGATTTTGTATATATAGATTTCTGGGCCACATGGTGCAAACCTTGCATAAAAGAAATTCCATTTCTTGAAGAACTTCAGAAAAAGCTCAAGGATCAGCCTATAAAATTTATCAGTATCTCTATCGACAAAGAAAAAGACAAATCAAAATGGCAGGATTTTGTTCAGGAAAACAACATGATGGGATACCAACTATGGGCAAATACTGAGCACCACAACATATTTTCCAAAAGGCTGAATATTAAATCTATTCCAAGGTTCATTCTTTTGGATAAAGAAGGGAAGATAATCGATGCCCAAGCTCTTCGCCCCTCCAATCCCGCTCTGGAGAAGTTGCTCAATGAGTTATGAGTTATGAGTTATGAGTTATGAGTTATGAGTTATGAGTTATGAAT
>CAYXQX010000143.1:0-8372 GCA_964467485.1 uncultured Porphyromonadaceae bacterium
CTGAAGCTTTCTAATTATTGACTTCCTTCCCTGAATCTTTCCATGAAGAATAAAACTTATACTCTGATCTTCAGCCATTTAGGACGTATTTCAAAAATGAAACGACCCGCCAAATTACAAAATTTTATATTACTTTCAGATATGGCATGAAATTTATCATTATTATAAAATTCCTATATTAGGTGATTTATATTTAAGCTATGATATATTCCAGTTTCCCAGAACGATACCAAAATATGATATACCAACGATGTGGTAGAAGCGGCATAAAATTGCCTGTTTTATCACTTGGACTATGGCATAATTTCGGAGGGGTTGATTCCTTCAAAAATGCCAGAGAGATGGTTCTAAGGGCTTTTGATGCCGGTATTACCCATATGGACCTAGCCAACAATTACGGTCCTCCACCCGGGTCAGCCGAAAGTAATTTTGGGAAAATTTTTCATTCTGATCTTAAAAATTATCGGGACGAACTACTTATTAGTACTAAGGCAGGCTATCTTATGTGGCCTGGGCCATACGGTGAATGGGGGTCGCGGAAATATCTTCTGGCCTCCCTTGACCAAAGCCTCAAGCGAATGGGCTTAGATTATGTTGATATTTTCTATTCCCACCGCTACGACCCCAACACACCACTTGAAGAAACAATGGGAGCACTTTGTTCAGCAGTTAAAAGTGGGAAAGCCCTGTACGCTGGAATCAGTAACTACCCTCCTGAGGAAACAATCAGAGCCTCAGAAATCCTTAGCGAAATGGACTGCCCTTGCCTTATACATCAGGTTAAATTCTCATTATTGATGCCCGAAGCTAATCAGGGATTAAATAAGGTTCTTTCCCGCCAGGGGATTGGCTGTATTGCCTTCTCTCCACTCGCACAAGGCTTACTTACCGACAAATATCTTCATGGGATTCCGGATAACTCAAGAGCTGGTAAAACTCATGGCTTCCTTCAAAAAGACCAGGTAAGTGAATCAGTGTTGGATAAAGTCAGAAAATTGAATTCCCTAGCTGAGAAAATGGGAATAAGCATCGCTGAACTGGCATTAAACTGGGTAAAAAGTCATTCATTTATAACATCAGTTTTAGTGGGCATAAGCTCTCTCGAACAATTAGAATATAACCTGAAATTAATTGAACTAAAACCATTTAGCCAGAGCCAGATGGAAGAAATAAACGCTTTAATGATTTAATCCTAGTAGAAACCTAAAACTAATGTAATGGATATTACCAGAGTATTTGAAGTACTGGATTACCAGTTAGATAACTTTCCTAGGAAAGATGCCCTGGGAGGGATAATGGATAATGAATGGCAGACCTATTCTACAGAAGAGTATAAACGACTGGCTAACCTTATGAGTTACGGTCTTCTGGCTATGGGTTTAAAAAAAGGAGATAAGATCTTAACTGCCTCCAACAACAGGCCGGAATGGAATTTCTTAGATATTGGAATGATGCAGATTGGAGTGGTCCATGTACCTATCTATCCTACATTGAGCGATGAAGAAACGAAATACATTTTAGGCCATTCCGAAGCAAGATTCGTTGTAGTTTCAGACGACAAATTATATAAAAAATTCAGCAATATTATTCCTGAAACTCCTAATGTTGAGAAAATCATAACCTTCAACCAAGTAGACGAAGCAAGCAATTGGAGAGAAATAATCGAATTGGGAGAAAAGAATGAAGGTAAATATAAAAATGAATTAGGGAAGATTAAAGACAGCATTTTACCAGAAGATCTTTTCACAATAGTCTATACATCAGGCACAACTGGCAGATCAAAAGGTGTAATGCTCTCACATAAAAACATTTCATCAAATTTGATGGACGCCGTATATCTGCTTTCTTTGGACCATACAGAGAAAGTTTTAAGTTTCTTACCTCTTTGCCATATTTTTGAGAGGACGGTTCACTATGCCTACCAATTACAGGGGTATGGATTGTACTACGCGGAAAATCTGGGGACCATAGGACGCGACCTTAAAAACCTAAAAGTTGGTGGATTTATCGTTGTGCCAAGAATATTAGAGGTGATGTACGACAAAATAATTGCCAAAGGCAAGGCGCTCAAGGGAGTTAAAAGACAATTGTTTTTCTGGGCGGTTAACCTTGGTAAACGTTATGAACATAATCGTGCAAATGGCTGGTGGTATGAAGCTCAACTAAAAATTGCCAATAAATTAGTATTCTCCAAATGGCGGGAAGGCCTCGGAGGAAACATACATATGATAATTACAGACAGTGCAGCTATTCAGCCGCGTCTTGCTCGTGTTTTTACCGCAGCCCAGATACCTATCCAGGAAGGCTACGGCCTTAGTGAAACTTCCCCGGTTATTTCGGCTAATGAAAGAGATTACCCAAATAATAAATTTGGCACAGTAGGAAAAGTAATAAAAAGCGTCGAGGTGAAAATTGCCGATGATGGGGAAATACTGGCCAAAGGTCCAAATATTATGATGGGTTATTTAAAGGATGAGGCTCAAACAAAAGAGGTAATCGATGAAGATGGATGGTTTCACACCGGAGATATTGGAACTTTCGTTGATGGAGAATTCCTTAAAATTACTGATAGGAAAAAAGAAATCTTCAAAAATTCCGGCGGCAAATACGTAGCACCCCAAATGATTGAAAATAAATTCAAAGAGTCCTTCTTTATCGAACAATTAATGGTAATAGGCGAAAATCAAAAATTCACTTCAGCCCTAATAATGCCTAATTTTAGATTCCTTCATGATTATTGTGCAAAAAAAGGTATCCATTATGTTAACAATGCTGAATTAGTGAAGAAACAAAACATTATTGACCGATTCAATGAGGAGGTTAATACGGCCAATAAAGAGCTGGCCCCCCATGAGCAAGTTAAACGATTCAGACTGGTTCCTGATGAATGGTCAGCAGCTTCTGGAGAATTATCACCTACATTGAAGTTAAAACGAAAAGTGATTTACGAGAGATATGATATTATCATAAAGGAAATCTTCGCAATGAGTCAATAAATCATAAAATATTCCAGGCGTGCCTCTTCATGGGCACATCACCCTTTAATGGTGGTGTGCCCTTTTTTTATTGAACTTAACCAAAGAAGTAGAAAAGTAACAAACCCATTTATAAGAAGTAATTCAAAACTAAAAACATAACCTCCAAACCAACTTTCCGAATTTACTTGAAGGATATAGGTAACAATAGGTGCAAAAATCGCAATAAATGGCACAAGCTTATCCCGAATATCGAGCTTGGTAAATAAGCCAAAAGCATATAAGCCCAATAAAGGACCATAAGTAAATCCGGCTAAAGTAAAAAGTGTATCAATTATGCTGCGATCGTTGAGAGCCCTGAATAATAATATTACCGCCAATAAAACTATTGAAAGTGAAAAATGAACCCTATATCGCGTTCGAGTTACTTCTTTTTCGGGTGCATTTTCTTTACCCAACATATCAACTGTTATTGATGTAGTGAGTGATGTAAGAGCAGAATCAGCACTTGAAAAAGCAGCGGCTATCAGACCAACCAGAAAGACCAGGCCAACAATAGCAGGCAACCCCGACTGGGTAGCAACCATTGGAAACAAATTATCCAAAACTTCCGGTATAATTAAACCTTTTTGCTCTACGTATAGAACCAAGGCTCCCCCAAGAAAAAGAAATAGGAGGTTAACCGGCACTAAAGCAATACTAAACCAAAACATATTCTTTCTAGCATCCTTAAGGTTTTTGCAGCTAAGATTCTTCTGCATCATATCCTGATCTAAACCAGTCATTGTAAGAGTGATAAAAGCACCTCCAATAATATACTTGATGAAATGGCGTTTGTCCCCGGCAAAATCATGGAAAAACCACATCTGACCAGAATCACCGGTCTTCACCTTATTGAAAAGTTCTGGCATTGATAAGCCTAATTCCTTACCAAGAAATATTAAAGTTAACGCTAATGCCAATAGCATAAAAAAGGTCTGAAGAGTATCCGTCCAGATTATAGTTTTAATTCCACCCTGATAGGTATAAAGAAAGATCAAACCTATAATAATTAGAACGGTAGCCACAAAGGGGACATTCCATGCATCAAAAACTGTGAACTGAAGAACCGTAGCAACGATATACAAACGTGCAGATGCACCTATAGTCCTGGATATCAGAAAAAAACCTGAACCGGTTTTATATGACCAAAAACCAAACCTCTTGTTAAGATATCCATATATTGATGTGAGATTTAGACTGTAATATAATGGAAGAAGAACCATTATTATGATAAGATATCCTATCAAATATCCCAATACCATTTGCATATAAGCAAACTGGCTGGTCATAACCCATCCTGGAACACTGATAAAGGTTACTCCGGAAAGTGACGCCCCTATCATTCCAAATGCTACAACAAACCATGGAGATTTCCTGTTACCAAGGAAAAAAGAGGCACTGTCGGCTTTTCGACTTGTAATCCTTGATATCAGAAGGAGAAAAGCAAAATAACCGGCAATAACCAGAATAACAGAAACAGGCTTCATAATCCTCGATTTTAGGGCTGTTGCAAGAATACAAAAACAAATAGACACAAAAAAATTGTGATTTGCCCGGCAGGTGTTAAATTTGCACGTTAGTAAACTATATAATGAATCATAATCAATACACATCAAAATTACTGGAAAAAGCTGTTGGAGAGTTTGCCAAGCTGCCGGGAATTGGTAGAAAAACGGCTCTCAGGCTCGTACTTCACCTTCTTAAACAACCATCTGAAGAAGTTGAACTCTTTACGGAAAGCATACGCGTAATGCAATCAGAGATACACCATTGCAATATTTGTCATAATATTTCCGACCAGAAAGTATGCTCCATATGTAGTAACTCATCCCGAAATAAAAGGATACTTTGTGTTGTGGAAAATATTAGAGATGTTATGGCCATTGAAGCTACCAGACAATTTAACGGTTTGTATCATGTTCTTGGAGGCATTATATCCCCAATGGATGGCATTGGCCCTTCAGATCTAACCATCCGCTCACTGATCGATAGATGTAGTAGCGGAGCAGTTGATGAAATTATACTTGGATTGAGCGCTACAATGGAAGGAGACACAACAAATTTCTATATTTACAGGAAACTGGCTGATATGGAAATCAAAATTACAACACTGGCTCGTGGAGTAGCTATAGGAGACGACCTGGAATATACAGATGAAATCACCCTCGGCCGGTCTATTATGAACAGAACGCTATTTAATACTTCGCTTAAAAATTAACTACTATACAGTAATGTCAAACCCCCGGCTCTCTATAGTCATCGTTAATTATAATGTGCGCTTCTTTTTGGAGCAGTGCCTGCACTCTGTGGAGAAGGCTGTTAAGCCTGGAATGACCGAGGTTTTTGTGGTGGATAATAATTCTCTCGACGGATCATGCTCTATGGTGGAGCAAAAATTCCCTGATGTCAAGCTAATAGTAAATAAAGAAAACCTGGGTTTTAGTAAAGCTAATAACCAGGCAATGAGAATCGCTAAGGGAGAATATATACTTCTCCTAAACCCGGATACAGTTGTTGAAGAGGATACTTTTGACAAGGTCCTTGATTTCATGGACAATAATCAAGACGCCGGTTCCCTCGGAGTTAAAATGATTGATGGTAAAGGACACTTCCTCCCCGAATCTAAAAGAGCCCTCCCTACCCCCTGGGTCTCTTTTTACAAAATATTCGGTTTAGCCTCACTTTTCCCAAAATCAAAAAAATTCGGAAGATACCACCTTGGATTTCTGGATAAAAATGAGATTCATGAGGTAGATGTGCTCCCCGGAGCTTTTATGCTACTCCGGAAGAAAGCCCTCGACAAAGCCGGCTTGCTTGATGAAACATTCTTCATGTATGGAGAAGATATTGATCTTTCCTACAGAATTACCTTGGCTGGTTATAAAAATTACTATTATCCCGAAACTACTATTATTCACTACAACGGAGAAAGTACAAAAAAAGGAAGTATTAATTATGTTCTGGTTTTTTATCAGGCTATGATAATATTTGCCCAGAAACATTTCAGCCCAAAAAATGCCCGAATATTCTCCTTATCCATCAGGTCGGCTATATATTTCAGGGCATTCCTGTCTTTAATCCGAAGGTTTTTTAATCGGGTTTTTATCCCAATGGTAGATGCCGTACTGGCACTTGCCGGACTAATAGCCATAAATCCAATCTGGGAGTCATATAAATTCCCGGATGGTGGAGGTCATCCGCCAGAGGTCTTGAAGATCTTTTTTAGTGCTTATATCCTGATATGGCTGATAAGTATATTCTTCTCAGGAGGCTATGACAAACCGCTGGATCTCAAAAAACTAACAAGAGGAATCCTGATTGGCACTGCAATAATCCTTGTTGCCTACTCACTACTTCCTGAAGATTATCGATTTTCTCGCGCTATTATTCTTTTCGGGACTGCCTGGAACCTTATTTGGCTAAATCTCGTCAGACTAATTTTCCATGCCCTGGGATGGAAGGCGTTTCAGCTTAATCTGGGAAAGAAAAAAAGAGTCATTATTGTAAGCAAAGAGGGAGAATACACTCGTATCAATGAGATATTGGAACAAACTTCACTGTCGGTAGAAATAATAGGAAGAGTTAAACCTGATGTTAATGAATCAGGAGCAAGCTCATTGGGAGACATCACTCAAATTAAGGAAATCGTAAGCATCAATAAAATAGATGAATTGATCTTCTCTGCTAAGGACATGAGCACCAGGGAAATAATTCATCATATGCTGGCACTTACAGGCCTTCAGAAAGATTATAAGATCGCTCCGCCTGAAAGCCCCTCGATTATTGGCAGCAATTCTGTTAACACAGCAGGAGACCTTTATGTTATCAACCTAAGCTCAATAGCAGAACCATCAAATAAAAGACTAAAAAGACTAATTGATATTTGTTTTGCTCTTATCCTGATTTTAAGCCTGCCTCTATCAATATGGTTTTACCTTCCTCGTCCCGGTAAAATTATCCGCAATGCCTTTTCTGTGATAACAGGGAAAAAAACATGGGTGAGTTATTACCAGCTTGATGATCCGGAAATGAAACTCCTGCCTAAAATTAAAAATGGAATACTGTTCCCCGAAAAAAGGAATAGGAAAAGGGGACTGCTTGAAACAGTCGATAAAAGAATTCTTATGGAGAAAAACCTGTCGTATGCAAAAGACTATCACCTTGGCCGGGATCTTTCAATAATTCTCATGAACCTGGGGCATCTCAATTCATAAGCCATCCAATTAAGTTCGAACCACATATTTTTGTACTTTTACAATCGTATAAAAAGCCCCAACAAAATTATGGGCCATTCCAAAAAGCCTATTATCATTCTGCTCGCTTTTTTTTGTTTCATGGCAGTAACTGTTCATGGACAGAACTATCGTGACCAAAAGAAACTGATTAGACTCAAGCCAAATAACATTCTGGTATTTGGACAAATCCTGGCTTCTTCTGGCGAAGCTATTAACGATGCTACTATCTCTCTTTTCGACCCCCCGGGAGCAAAAATACTTGAAACGATACCAGTTGATGACCTGGGAGAGTACCTCTTTACCCTTGAAATGGGAAAATCCTTTGGATTGATCATTGAAAAGGATGGCTTCTTCCCATATTATACCCAATTTATCGTTCCAACAAACCTGGAAGAAGAATGGGAATATGCCATACAACTGCCCAAGGGACTGATTAACAGAGTTGAACTCTCATACAATTACGGCTCCGTTATCCCATCAAATCAGGATATATTAGAAGAGTTAATAAGCACCCTATCATCTTTTACAGACCTTTCGGTATGGGTACCCGAAGAGCCAGATTCAATATTTCAGTTGAGAATAGCAGAGCTTAGAAACATCTTCCTTGAAGCTGGTGTTGAATCATACCGTCTGTTTACCGGTGAGTCGCCCACTGACCCCGAACGCTTTATTCAACTCAGTATTAATAGTGAGAAAAAAACTGAGGGAAATGATAGTTTTGAAACTGATGAAATCACAGACAACACACCAGATCTTTCACCTAATAAATGGACATTGCAGTTTATTGCCTCAAAAAAAGAATTACCCAACTCTGATCTAAAAGGCTTGGACGATTTCAAACTATTCCGGGGTAAGGATGGATACTTTCGTTATACCTATGGTGTTTATAACAGCAAGGAAGAAGCGGACGCTGGTAAAGCTTTTCTGAAAAATAAGGGCTTCGGGCAAGCATTTGCGAAGAAAATTGAAGATTTGCAAAAACTCTGACAAGGTGGACTCTCTCAAAGGCAAATTACTAATTCTTAGGGCACTGGAGCCTGATGATCTCAAACAATTATACGTTTGGGAGAATGACCCCGAGAATTGGCAGGTAAGCAAGATGCTTACCCCCTTTTCAAAA
>CAYXQX010000144.1:0-8353 GCA_964467485.1 uncultured Porphyromonadaceae bacterium
GCAAATAACCAATGTAACAACAGAACATCCTATAGAAACAGAATTAGCCGAAGGCAATAGGTTTAAATTGGAAAAATATTTAAAAAAATCAGTAAAAGCTGCTTCTCGTAAAACAAAACGAGATCAGCATTGGCGTTCTTCAGAAGAAGTAGAACTTTGGGTACTCACCTGAAATTGGGGATGTCTTCAGGCTTAAGTCTTGGTTTCTGGTTGAGGTACTTGATGCCTTCTACATATCTATAGGCCCAACCCTGTTCCTGGCAAAATAACTCCAATTGAGAGAGAGATGCTTCTGTATGTGCAATCGCACACCAAAAACCGAAATAACCAGATAAAGAATCCCCCAAATTAACGCGAGCAAAGCGAGCAGAATCACAGGCGAGCTTGCGAGCCGAATCACAGCGAGCTTGCGAGCCGAATTAACATTTTTTGATTACCTTACAATCGCTATCGTGATTAGTTTTTAATCATCTTGAATCGTACTATCGCACATCTGGATCTTGACACCTTCTTCGTTTCGGTGGAACGGCTGCTTAACAGCGGGCTGAATGGTAAGCCTGTGATCATCGGTGGGATGTCCGACAGAGGCGTTGTGTCGACCTGCAGCTACGAGGCCCGGGAGTATGGCGTGCACTCTGCCATGCCCATAAAGATGGCCCGCCAGCTTTGTAGCGACGGGATTTATATCCGGGGAGATATGGATGCTTACAGCAAGTACTCACGACTGGTGACGGATGTGATCGCCGAAAAAGCCCCCCTGTACGAAAAGGCGTCCATAGATGAGCACTACCTGGATATCACAGGAATGGATCGCTTCTTCGGATCACTGAGATGGACTCATGAGCTGAGAGAACGAATTATTAAAGAAACAGGACTTCCGATTTCCTTTGGCCTATCGATTAATAAAACAATATCGAAGATTGCCACCGGAATAGCGAAGCCCAATGGAGAGAAGGAGGTGCCCGAAGCTGAAGTAGGGCACTTCCTCGATCCACTGTCTATCAAGAAGATACCTATGCTGGGACCCAAAACCTATCAGCTCCTGCGATCAATGGGGGTGATAACCATACGTACCCTTAGGGAAATACCTCCCGATATGCTGCAGCATGTACTGGGTAAGAACGGTCTGGTGCTATGGAAGAAAGCTAACGGTATCGACCATACCCCCGTGCATGCCTACTGGGAACAGAAAAGTATCAGTACGGAACGAACATTCGATAAGGACACAACAGATATCAAAGACCTCAACCGCCTCCTGATTACCATGGTGGAGAAAGTGGCCTTCGAGCTGCGCAAACAGGAGAAGCTCACGGCCTTCGTAACAGTAAAGATCCGCTATGCCAATTTCGACACCCATACCATGCAGAGGCGCATCACCTACACCTCTTTCGACCATTCCATAATGGAAACAGCACAGGACCTCTTCAAAAAACTGTACTCACGACGAATGCTGATCAGGATGATAGGCATACGCCTGAGCAACCTGGTGCACGGAACCCAGCAACTGAACCTCTTCGAAGATACCCCCGAACAGGTGAACCTCTACCTAGCTATGGATAAACTACGAAAACGCTATGGCAGCGATGCAGTAAAAAGAGCAATAGGAGTAAAACATAATTCATAACTCATAATTCATAATTAATTTGTTCCTCAACTGCCACTCATACTACAGCCTGCGCCACGGCACTTTGCCGGTGGAAGATCTTGTTGGCCTCGCCCATAAACATAAAATCGGAGCACTGGCCCTTACGGATATAAATAATTCATCAGGAGTGCCTGATTTTGTTAAAGCATGTCTTAATGCCGGAATTAAACCAATAACAGGTATAGAATTTCGACAGAATGATGAATTGCTCTATGTAGGACTAGCCAGGAACCGTGAGGGAATGAGGGAGCTGAATGAACTGCTTTCCTGGCATAATATCAATAAGGAGCCTTTGCCCGAACGCCCTCAAAAGCTGGATAACTGCTTCATAATATATCCATTTCCAGGCCATGCAAGAGTGATCCTTAAGGATAATGAATGGATTGGAGTACGAATGCGGGAGACACGTAGAATAATAAGCTCCGAATTCAAAAATGATCATAAAAAACTGATCCTCCTCCACCCTGTCACTTTTCAGGATACAGACGGATATACCCTTCACCGAAATCTGAGAGCTATAGATCATAATAGCCTTATGTCAAAACTAAATGGGAAATATGTAGCCGATCCGGGAGAGAGGTTCTGGCCAGTAAATGAAATGAAAGAGGCTCTTCGCGATTATCCCAGGATAATACAGAATACTATAATGGTAACCGGAAAGTGCCAAATGGAGTTTGATTTTAAACTGGTGAAAAACAAACAGACCTTCACCGGCAATAGAAGAGATGATACCCAGCTACTTCAGAAGCTATGCATGGATGGCCTGAAATACCGTTACGGGACAAATAACACCCAGGCAGAAAAAAGGGTAATGCGTGAGTTGGAGATCATAACAAAGCTGGGGTTTGCTGCATACTTCCTGATCACCTGGGACATAATACGATACAGCATG
Organism: uncultured Porphyromonadaceae bacterium; assembly: GCA_964467485.1. Classification (GTDB taxonomy): domain Bacteria; phylum Bacteroidota; class Bacteroidia; order Bacteroidales; family UBA12481; genus JAUVKA01. The sequence goes on from CAYXQX010000144.1 coordinate 2,538, forward strand.
TCTCGTGGGTTTTATCATGTTGGCAGGGGGTCGGGGGCTAATTCAGTAGCAGCCTACTGCCTTAAAATAACGGACGTGGACCCAATAGAGCTGGATCTGTACTTTGAACGATTCATCAATCCCAAACGAACCAACCCTCCGGATTTTGATATCGATTATTCCTGGAAAGAAAGGGATGAAGTACAAGACTATATATTCAAAAGACATGGACGAAAACATACTGCCCTCTTGGGGGCTATGTCAACATTCAAGGGAAAATCCATTATCCGTGAACTGGGTAAGGTGTACGGTCTACCCAAATCCGATATCGACATGTTGATTGATGATCCGGACAACCCTCTCAACAGTAATGATATCAACGATCAGATTAAAAAGATTGGCAGGAAAATGATTGATTTTCCTAATATACGCAGCATACATGCCGGAGGAATACTTGTCTCAGAAGAACCTATCACTTATTACACAGCCCTGGACATGCCTCCTAAAGGCTTCCCAACAACTCAGTGGGATATGTACGTCGCAGAAGATATAGGCTTTGAGAAACTGGATATTCTCAGTCAGAGAGGCATAGGACATATTAAAGAAGCCGCAGAGATCATAAGTAAGAACAGGGGTATCAGCATAGATGTTCATCAGGTTGAGAAGTTTAAAAAGGACCAACGAGTCAAAAAGCTGCTAAAAGAAGGTGAAACCAATGGCTGCTTCTATGTTGAAAGTCCGGCCATGCGAGGATTACTGAAGAAGCTCCGCTGCGATGATTACCTTACCCTGGTGGCCGCCAGTTCAATCATCCGGCCGGGGGTTTCGAGCTCGGGGATGATGAGGGAGTACATATACAGATTCAATAACCCCGGGGATTTTGAATATCTCCACCCCGTTATGGAAGAGCAGCTAAAAGAAACCTTCGGAGTGATGGTGTACCAGGAGGATGTGCTGAAAGTTTGTCATCATTTTGCCGGTCTGGACCTTAGCGATGCCGATGTACTCAGGCGAGCCATGAGCGGCAAGTTCAGGTCGAAAAATGAATTCCAGCGAATAGTCGACCACTTCTTTTCCAATTGTCGCAAAAGGGGATATCCGGAGGGAACAATTCAGGAGGTATGGCGCCAGATCGAATCATTCGCAGCATATTCATTCTCAAAAGCACACTCGGCCAGCTATGCAGTGGAAAGCTTTCAGAGCCTGTATCTCAAAGCCTACTACCCTAAAGAATTCATGGTGGCGGTAATAAATAACTTTGGAGGCTTCTATTCCGCATGGGTGTACATAAACGAAGCCAGGAGATGGGGCGCCGGAATAAATCTCCCATGCGTTAATCACTCAAATTATAAAACCCGCATCATCGGTAAGGAAATATACCTGGGCTACATACATATCAATGAACTCGAACATAAAATTGGCAAGCAGATAGGCGAAGACAGGGATCTGAAAGGTGATTTTTCCGACCTGGATGATTTTGTGTCGCGCATGAACATCGGAATACATTCGCTTGTAACCCTGATACGTATAAATGCTTTCCGCTTCACCGGGAAAAACAAAAGCGCCCTCCTCTGGGAAGCCCATCTGCTTCTCGGAAAGAAAGCACCGCCCGAACAACAGGAAGCACTATTCAAAATACCCAGGAAAAAGTTCACCCTCCCCAACCTCAATAATAGCAGTCTGGAGGATGCCTACGATGAAATTGAGCTTCTGGGTTACCCCATCTCCAGTACCTACTTCGACCTTTTGCAAACATCCTTCCGGGGACAAATGAAATCAACAGACCTTATAAACCACGTGGGTAAGAAAATCAGGATGGTAGGACAACTGGTTGCAATAAAGTATGTACGTACAAAAAGACACGAATGGATGCACTTTGCTTCCTTCATCGACTATACCGGGGAGTTCTTCGATACAACCCACTTCCCCAAGAGCCTGAAACTATATCCATTCAAAGGATACGGCGTTTATCTTATCCTTGGAAAGGTGGTGGAAGAATTCGGGTTCCCCAGTATTGAAGTTGAAAAAATGGCCAAGCTACCAATCAGAAGTCCTGATGATGACCGGCAATTACCACCACGCAGATTCAAGAAACCGTTGAAAACTAATTAGGAAGACTATGCTAGTTCCAATTTTTTTTGTAATCTTTGCAATATCAGAGAACATATAAACTCTGATCTTCATTTAGCAATCCGATAATAATAAAAATCAACCTTTTACCTGATATGCAGCACGTAGTGTATCTTGAGGCTAAAGTTAGTGAACTGGAAAACCTCTTGTCCGGCGAAAAAACCATGATAATCAGAAGTTCATCTGATCGCCAAGTCCCCTATGATAAAGTAAAAACAGGCGACACACTCTATTTTTTAAGAAATAATGGTGAGGGATTAATTCGTGCGAAAGCTACTGCATCCTCTGCCTTCTGTTCCGAGAAACTCACAAAAGTTAAATCCTTGGAATTGATAGAAGAAAATCAGGATAAACTTAAACTAACTGAGGAACAGGTAAAAAGATGGGGCGGGAAAAGATATGTCGTTCTCGTTGAGGTTGAGAAAGTTATCCGCCTATACCCATTTGATATAAACAAAGCAAAATTCGGCAACATGGACGACTGGATTGTCATTAAAAACATCGAAAAAATCAAAATCGAAGAAGACGACAAAAAAATCCCGTAGAGCCAGATCACATCTGGCTTGATCACATCTGGCTACCAAACATCTGCCTAAACCACAATATTCATTAAAATAGCCGCCAGCCCAAAGAAATAAACATCATATTATTTCTGAAACTAAAATCGTCCATCGAACGAATTGACAAAAAATCTTCCAGACCAAATTCATAACCCACATCCAGGGTTAGGAACAATAAATCTATACCACCGCCTATTTGAGCACCCCATGTTGCATCCTTGAAATCATCACGCATAATTCTGGATGATTCATTATCCCCATTAATACTCAAAACATACTTCTTGTTCAATACATATGAGGCCACAGGTCCTCCCCACACGCGAAATCGAATCAGCTTTAAATCAATCAGCTTATATCCCAGTAACATAGGAATATTGACTGTTGTTAATGTAACTGACTGATTAACAGAAACTGTTGTAGCAGCATTCAGTGGATCTCCAATATTTGCATCCAACACACCACGCCTCAGAGATATATAGGCCTCTGGCTGAATATAAAATTTATCCATGTAAATACTGAAGAACAATCCACCCTGAACCCCATCACGCATATCCTCAATGTAGGAGGTGAAATCAGTAGTCAATTTGTTTGAATTCCATCCCATTTTAGGCCCAAAACTAATCGGTCCTTGTGCCATTAACCATATTGGTATAAATAATATCAGGCCGACGGTAAATATCTTTTTCATCTCAATTCTCTTTACTTTTTACGCAATTCATCCCCTTCCACAGGATTCCTGAGCTTAAAAATATTTATATTCCCAAAAGTAGCAACTTTCGTACCAAATACATTCTGAATGCCAGGATTTTGCTCAATATGCCTCGAATCACTGTAGAGATACTCGCATCCCTGACTCATCAAGCCTTCCAGTTTTTTCTTCCCCATCCAGTTCTGCTCAAAAGACCAACCTTTTTTGTTGATATAGTATAAGAATATATGATGGGACTGATCATTACCGGCACAAACAAGCGCAGAATCAGGAACAGCATTTCTTAATTCCTCCTTATAAATCAGCAAATCTTCATTAAAACCAACCCTCTCCCATCGGGGATTAATTCTGAAATAGGAATAAACCGGCATGCTAAGAAGAAGCAGAACAACAGGTATCCAAATCCAGCGTTTTCTACCCGCCAAAGACAATAGCCTGCTCAAACCAAAAACACTAATCAAAACCAAAATTGGTAAGAAGGGGATAAAATAATAATCATGAACCGTTTTGATCATATTCATCTCGAATATGATAAGAACCGACATTAGAAAAAACCATATCAGGAAAACCAAACTAAGATATCCTGATTTTCTCCTAAGCCGTGGAGCTGAAATTACACCCCAAACAAAAAATGGCAAACTTATCAAACCGATAATCAACTCAGGGATATTGGTTCTAAGGTTAAACCACAGATAGTACCAGAAATTATTTTTTTGTTCATCGTCCATGGCAAAAATGCCACTAACAATCCCGTTTCCTTCCCAATCAGGAATAACCCAAATGTACCACGACAATATCGGTAAGAACCCACACACTAATATAAACCCTTCCATAATTGTCTTGCGCCGAGCAGTATCCTCAGAAAAAAATCTTCTTATTAGGAGTAGCCCCGGCACAACAAATACCAATGCAAACGGAAGCTTGCAAAGGCCCGACAGGGCAAAAAACACACTCATCAAAATAAAGCTTCCCCGCCTCCCCTCCCGGTACCATTTGATCATAAAGAACAAACCCCAAATACTGAATGTCAGAGCAAGATTGTCTGGCATGGGATTTACTGAATAATAGTAAAATACCGGAGTAAAAGTTAGGAGCCAGGCAGCTAGTGCTGCCAGCTGAGAAGAATTAAAAATCCTCCTCACGAGATAGTAGATCCCAAATATCGACAGGAGGCTATACAGAAAATTCATAATCCTACTTATAAGGACATCGTTACCCAATAGCTTTACTGGCAATGCTGTTATCCATTGTGGCAATGGAAATTCCATTCTGAAAATACCATCCCCGTTCCCTCTGTCATTTCTTCGAGGATTGAAAATATTGAGATCTTCCTCGGCAAAACTTAAAATCGTACTTTGTGTTTGAGTTTGCCTCCATACATGAAAACCAACCAAATCTTTATTGATTACACCGAGATGCATGGCCAGGCTGGTGAATATGATCAAGAAAATCACCCACCTCGACTCTAATATTGAAGCAACAGATTTAATCATTCTATCATACCGTCGAGCTTGAAGCCCAACCTAAAACATTTAAAGGGGTAATCAACTATGCCCCACTCATATCCCAGAGTAAAGGCTGTACGACCTTCCCTGATTCCAATCTCGAAATAATATACCATAGGTTGATCTCCATTAAACATATATCCTGATAAGCCTCTGAGACTATTGGATATATAGGCAAATTTAAAATCAAAATCAAAACCTAGTCCATAGAAGATAGCATCATTTTGAGGAAATTCGTCATTAAATGTTTGCCAGGCATAAAAACCTCCCAACATATACCATCTGAAATAAGATTCCTTATTCTTTCCCAAATAATGGCTATTCCCGAGAGAAATATCAAGGTAATAACCAGGCCCATCCGTATGCCTGGCATCTTCCTGTTTAGTCCCGGAGGCGGTCTTACAAGTCATACCAAACATTATATCAGGCATCCAACTATGATCCTCAACGAGCTGAACAGTAGTGCCAAAATAAACATCTCCAAAAGAATGACCCGACAAGGCCTCACCACTTTCAGTACGCCTTTGCCTACTTAGTGTTTTATCAACTTCATAAAACTCAAATGGTACATATTGAGCTTCCAAAGCAACCTTTCCATTACTAATTGGAACAATAAAATTTATAAGGGCATCATGGGTTTGTTCGTGATCCTGAAAATAATATTCATATTCCATTTCCAGATCCATCTTCTTGGGATTATTTGCCTTATGAAGTCGGGGTACAGGAAGGCCATTTGGCCCCAGAAAACCGGAATTCATAATCATATACATAGAAAAATGTTGCTTGTCACCAGTTAAGCTATAGGGATCAGGCGGGGTATACCGGTTTTGTTCCTGAGAAGATAGTTGCCCGAGTGGCAATAACAGTATAACAGCGAGCAGAAGAGGTTTGAATAAAAAATACATAGACTAACAAAATTCAAGATCGGAAGAG
>CAYXQX010000145.1:0-1681 GCA_964467485.1 uncultured Porphyromonadaceae bacterium
TTATCCCACTTCTCAACTGGTACTATGTTTTTAAGAATATTGTAATTCTTGTCAGTATCCTGATGTGAATTCAAGTATAAATTCCGCGCCAGACTGATCACTGTACTCAAATCTGATTCCTTAATTGCTATCTGAAGAAGATAATCTTCCCACTTGTGAGCCAATCCCGGCTTATCGTCCTTGTCAAAAGTTATCCCTTTGTCTGCCAGCATCTTCGCTTCGTCTAAATTACCGTTATCAATTGAACCCTGAATTGCAATCTCCCTTAACTCGTAATTGTAAAGATGATCCTCAAGGTACTCCTGGGCATCATCAGGATTAAAGAATTTTTTTAGAATTTCATAGTGGTGAACTTCAGTTGCAAAAACATCATATTCCGATCCTTCTACATCATCAATTAGCTTTAATAAAAGTTGCGCTTCTTTCTGATTCTTACATACTGAGATGGCAGTATTTAACATATCACGATGCCAGTCCCAGCCGGAAAAAGTTTTCTTTTTGTAAATACTTGTCGTATAATCAAATAGAAACTTCCTGTCTTTTTCCTCAAGCCCTTCCAATATAATTTTGTCAATAGCTTCAAACGCCGGATAAATTGCACTCATTATTTCACCATTGCTGTCATCACTGTAATTAACAATCTGATTCATAACTTCCACAACAGCAAGACAAATAAATATTACTTGTTGATTATTACCATTTTCCTGATGTTTGCCAGCCATCGCCAATAACTCACTAGACGAATTTCCAATATTTCTCATCCCCCTCCAATCAATAAAACCTTGTCTTTTATTGGCTCTGACTACCTCCTTGAGCATCTTCTTATATGATGCTATATTATTCCCTTCATCCCGAACTGCGAAAAAACTCATTGTTTGTCTTCTAAAAAAAGCATCCTCTAACCCAAGACTGATAACATAATCCCTAATCTGAACAGGATTAGTCGACATCATTCTTTCCACAAACTTCTCCTTCACCGTTTTGCCAGGGGCTGATTTTTTACGCTGCTTCTTCTTGGGAGCTTCCAGCCCCATAACATCCATCTGATGATAAAATAAGACTGCAGCAAGATGCTTGCAAACAGGCCCCCAGTCATAAGGACAGGTACAGGAATGCTGAACAAGCTCCCCATTTTCTATTCTCATCTTCACTTGATAATCCTCCGTCCCCTCAACTACGGCCTCAAATGTGTTGGCTTCTGTCCTTTCAAAAAGAATAACAGCACCTTTTTTGAAATAGCTCAACCCCCTTTTCAGGATGGTTTCATCAATCTCTAATTCAAAACTATCGAGAGGTATGTTCATTGCAAGTATTTCATTTGACGTCCGATATGAAGATAATTTTTCTATAAAGATAAAAGACCAAAGTAGAATGATGCAATATCCACCCGTAATTTTCATACACACAGGGAAATAAGCTGGAATTTTATCAAATTTCTAATTGACAAAAATGGTAAGCCACTAAAACGTTTCTCACCAAAAACGGAGCCCTCAAAAAGTGACGCATTCCTGGAAACGATCATTGGATAATTTTGATTCAGAGGACACACCCACACCCACTTTCGGATGAATAAAAATAAGTGATTCCCATGCCAATTTCTTATTTAAATATGCTTACAAACCACTAGATGGGAGCTGGACAACGCAAGAAGTTTGCCCTAACTTGTTTTATACAGAGATTG
>CAYXQX010000145.1:1781-8353 GCA_964467485.1 uncultured Porphyromonadaceae bacterium
GATGGGAGCTGGACAACGCAAGAAGTTTGCCCTAACTTGTTTTATACAGAGATTGATTTAGCCATCGACCCAATGGACAATGTATACATTACTTTTGAACCAGAAGCAGATGAAAGTGTACATCTGGCCATGAAAAATCAGGCAGGAACTTTTGATGATATGTTGGTGGATGTATTAGGTAGTCACAATCATCAAGGACGATATCCAGCTCTTTTTGCTGATAGCAGCGGAAGAATTCACATCACTTTTGATAGAGCAAATTACGGTTTGAGATATACCTCCTATACGCCCGATGGAGGATTCACAGCTGTAGAAACATTGAGTGACGACTATTCGGGAAGCGTTTCTGATATGGTTGTAGATGATGCCGGAAATATAAATGTTGTTTATCAGAGTGGCAAATTTGTTCTGCATGCATATAGCGACGCCAACACTTCCGACTGGGTAGTTAGCGAGATATATGAAACTGAAGACGGATCGCAAGGATATGAAGGCATCAACCTGGTGATGGATAATTTGGGAAACCTACATGGGACCTTCCGAAATGGAAGTTCTACTGACCTGTAGACATTTGACGGTTTTTGAATTAGTTATTGTGAATTATTTTTTTTGTTATTTGACCTTGGTTTGTTTCAATATGTAAAAAATATATTCCTGTCGGATACGGACTAAAATCAACACTAATCTGATCATCAGACACATCCTGATTATAGATTACAGAACCTGTTATGGTGGCAAGACTTATGCTTACCGGCGAAAGGGATGGACCCAGTGAAATAAAGAGCTTTTCAGACACAGGGTTAGGAAATATGTCAACCAGAGATCGAAGTTCCTCCTGCGGTATCCCAGCAGCAGGTTGATATTCGTAGCAAAAGATTGCTCCCTTGTCAAGACCATACGCATCCGATCCAGTTGATGTAGCTACAAGAAATCCTTGATAAAGACTCATTGAACAACTAAAATAACCCCACTTTTCCCGGTTCTCAAGTATAATTTTTTGATTACAAACCCAATCACCTGTTTTCTTCGAAAACAAATATACTGACCCAGTAGATTCAATCTCGTTTGCTCCGTATTTATCGGTCGAATCATACTTAGCTCCAACTGCCAGAAAATCACCACTTACCGATAATGATGTTCCAAGACAGGCCCCAGCTACCCTGAGCTTTGCTACGAGTTTATTTTTAAAAGTCCAGTTCCCGCTGATTGCATTTTGTTTATACGAGTACACTCCCCCAGCATTAGCCACGTAACTATACCCATTTTCATCATAGTCCTCACCCAGGCATCCAATATAAATTGTTGTCCCATCAAATGCTACGGCGCTCCCAAAACGATCATCATCATGCTGGTTAGAGGTAATTATCGTGGATTCCAGTTTCCAGGATCTCGGTAATCCACGTAGGTCATATTCATAATAATACACAATTCCAGAATTATAGGAAAACCCTTCACCAACCGGATCAAAATATGGCGCTCCAATAAGAATACGATTGTCTGATAAAGCAAGCGATAAACCAAAGCCTGTAGATTCCAGTTTTCCAGGTTGGGAAAGCTTCTGTGTAAATTCCCATAATCCAGATGAACTAAGTTTAAAAATACTTACTGAACCAACTCCCGGTGATCCAACAACCAGATAATTCTCATTTGCAGCCATAACCGAACCAAACTTTTCATATGCTTCAGGAGCATTGGGTACTAAAGTTTGTAAATGTTTGTATCTCCCATTACTTCCCATTTCATACACATTAATTTTTCCCGCTTTACTAAAAGTTTTCACATCCTCATAAGAATAAACAAATAGATAATCCTCATACACACACACAGTCGAACCAAAAAGAACACCTTCTTTCCGCACTGGCCCTAACATTTTTTCTGAGAATTTCCATTTACCATTACTTAGTTTGTTGTATACATAAACGGCACCAGCATTATCCACAAAATCAAGTCCATTTATGTCATAAGAATTATACTGCGAACCGACAACCAAGATATCTTCATATTGAGACATAGCACCTCCAACAAAGTCACTTTCCTGTGCATCGGGAGTGCTAAACATGTCGTTCATAATCCAGGTTTGGGAAAATAAATTAACTGCCAGAAAACAGGTCATTAATGTAACTAGCAAAAGTCTTTTGGATAAAATGCTCTTCTTGCTCATAGTTGTATTTTTTAAGTAGAGGTTATTGTATATCAAAGGTATAAAAAAATTCAACCAAGATCTGATGCTGATTGTGCTCATCCTGATGGTTAAAAAAACAAAAGCGTTTTGAACGAACCTCCCTGATTTTGTTGGACTTACAGACGCCATCCAGTCATAAGCATGAGGCGTTCACGAGGTCCGACTTTCTGCTTATTTAGAAATCTGTAACATAAATGGAAAAAAAGAGTCTACATTGCTGTTATTAACAAAACAATAGAATGTTATGAAAAAGACAACTATTCTTATGCTATTTTTTCTTCTGACTTATCTTAGCTATTCTCAGAATATTGATAAAGTAAGACTAGATAGTTTTATTTCCAAGATTGAAAAATACGAACAAGGAATGGGAAGTATTTCAATTTTTGAAAATGGTAAAGAAGTGTACCAAAGAGTCTATGGTTTTGAAAATATTGAAAATGGAATTCGTGCAACTGAAAAATCAAAATACTGTATTGGTTCGATAACTAAGAGCTTTACTGCAACAATTATTATGCAGTTAATTGAAGAAAATAAACTGAGTCTTGAAACAAAAGTGGCTAATTATTTTCCTGAAATTCAAAATTCAAAAGAGATTACCATAGAACAGCTACTAAGACATAGAAGCGGGCTTTACAATTATGCAAATTCTCCAGATTTTCATAGTTGGAGTGATACATTAAGAACAAAAGCTGAGATGATTGACAAGTTTATCAAAAATGGAACAAATTTCGAACCCGGAGAAAAGTCAAAATACTGTAATACAGGTTATGTGTTATTATCCTATATAGCTCAGAAAATTGAAGGGAAGGAATATGATGAAATTTTGAAAGAAAGAATAGCTAAACCATTAAACCTTAAATCAACATATTATAGTGCTATATATGGAATGAGAGAACATGAAGCCTTATCCTATTTTAAGTATGGCACTTGGGAGTTGGGTGGTGTAGCAAATATCGGTAATTATGATGGTGCAGGAGGAATTGTATCAACTCCTACTGATCTAAATACTTTCTTCTACGCATTATATGCAGGCAAAATCATATCTGATAAGTGTTTGTCTGAAATGGAAAAAATTGTTGATGGCTATGGAATAGGAATGTACGAAATGCCATTCTATGAAAGAATCTCAATTGGACATGCGGGAGATATTGGTGGCTTCCAGTCTGCTTCCCAATATTATCCCGAAGACAATCTTTTATTATCATTTACCAGTAATGGTACTGGAATGAGTAGAAACGATATATTAGAAGGAATACTAAGTATTTCCTTTGGGAAAGAATATGATTTCCCAGACTTTACAAATTACAAGATAAGCGATAACGATTTAGATAAATACCTCGGGTCATATAGTAATTCAATTTCAAGCTATAAACTGATTTTTACGAAAAAAAATGGCATGTTGCTTTATACACCAACAGATCAACCTTCGTTACCTATGGAAGCTATTGATAGACATAAATTCAGATTCTCTCCATTAGATTTAAATATTGAATTTATACCTAAAGAAGATAAGATAATAGTGAGTCAGGGAGGAGATGAAGTATTTTATAAAGAAAAATAACTGCAAACGGCCAAAGGTAGGACTTGCTCTCCACAGGCCAACACACAGCCAAGGGTCGGACCGTCATCCCGGACTTGATCCGGGACGCCCCTTGGCAAGCCCTTTGCCCTATTCCTTATCCTCAAGCCATAAGCCCTAAGCCTTATCTAGATCAGTGTACTTGTTTATCCTCACTACGGCTTATTTTGCGTAATACCTACGAAGTATAACAGGTATAGTTTGGCACTAATTTTCTACCATTCTTAATAATCTACGAGCAATTTCCGGAGAAGAACTTTCCATTTCACCAACAAAATTGCATCTATATAATTGATGGCTCAACATTATTTTAAATCAAGCAGTTAAAATATTAAATTTTGTTCCATAATTATTGAAACTTTATTATTAATTTTACGTAGGCTATTTTGAATTTACTAGAGAAACACAAGCTTTTAAAACTGAGAAAGAAGAATATTGGTAATCAAAAGCTAATCAAAAGCTAATCAAAGCTATTAATGAATTAATTGATCAAATAGGAGTAGCTGAATGGAAAAATAAAAAGGAAATAATTCAAACAAGATCTGATGCAAATTGTGTTCATTCAGGTGGCTTCTATTTTTTTAATATTTATTTCCACAGAGTATTTATCCTAATCTTGTTTGAAGATAATGTAGCTGTTGTAATTTGGGTTGGATCACATGATGATTATTCCATGACCTTTAAAAACAACAAGGAAACAATTGAAAAGTGGTTAAGAAACAAGGAATTTATTTAGAATGGACAGAATATCAATAGATAACATATTAAAGGTTAAATCATTACAAAACGAGTTGGAGCATGAAAGAGCGATTTCTCTATTTCTTCGGTTACGTATACAGGTAAAAGTTAACCACGAATACCAGCCAATCCGAGAATATCTGAAGAATCTAATTCTTCAATATGAAGGTGAACACTGGTCTGAGAAAAAAGACATTTCAGATGAACTGGTCAAGGAAAGTGACCAAGCAGAGCTTATTGTACAAGCAGAAAATGAGTTCTATTATGAAAGAAAAAAATTGATCAAAAAGCATTTGAAAAAAGCCGGACTAAACCAAAATGACCTGGCCGCAATACTGGGCCACCGAAAATCATATATGTCTGAATTAATAAATGGATTAAGGCCATTATCAAAAGAAGATATCATAATATTAAATCGCCTTTTCAAACTTAAATTGGAAGATTTGATCCCTACATTCTTAAATCAGGATAAAGTCTCACATATCAATGATACCCTAAAAGCATTAAACAAAGGAGAACTAAAATTATCGGCAAAGGATTTGATTCCCCAAGGATAATAATCTACTAACACATTGGCTTATTGACGAATTGGCTAATTTATAACTGATCGTACTTCGTCATCCTCCCCTTCGCCTTATCCACCGGATATTTCTCTTCATTCTTCTTCATCTTGTTCATGATGATTTTCTCAATATCAAAACCTTGCTTGTGAGCCAGCATGATTGAATAAGTCATAACATCTGCCAGCTCATCGGCAATCTTCTCTTTATCAACTTCTTCAACCTGTTCAAGTGTTTTCCAGAGAAACAATTCATTAAGTTCAGCTGCTTCAATACTTAAGGCCAAAGCCAGGTCTTTGAGATTATGGAACTGCTCCCAATCGCGGGCATTGCGGAAGTTTATTATGTAGTCGGTGATGCGTTTGATGTCGGACATAAATCAGGATTTAAGATAAAAAAATCCCAAAACCTTACCATTGAAATCAAACAAAATCTCAGTTAGATATACTATTGAACTTTCACCTGAAGAATGGCATTCTTTAAGGTCGAAATTTTCGACCTTAAAAGCATTGGAAGGAACAAACATTGCCCCGCGCGCAGCCATATCAGCACATCATCACACTATTTTAATGCTATTACCTTAATTTATAATTTGTTTTTTAATGCTATTACCTTATATTTGCAAAATCATTTTAAGGCTTTAACCTTATGAATACAAAAGAACTTATTCGGGAACAACTCGATAGAAAGATTAATAAATATCGCGGACTGGAGAGAGCTCCAGCTCCTTCAAATGGATGGATATATTCTATCAGACAAGGGATTAACATGTCTTTACGACAATTAGGACAAAGGCTTTCAATAACCCCTCAAAGCGTTAAAGAGATTGAAGAGCGGGAAAAATCAGGAAGTATTTCCTTGAAAGGACTACAAGAAGTTGCACGGGCCCTGGATATGCATTTTGTCTATGGCTTCGTTCCAAAAGAAAAATCCCTGAAAAATATGATCGAAAAAAGAGCCGAAGAGTTGGCAATTGAAATCGTTGAACGGACCTCCGTGCAAATGAGTTTGGAAGATCAAAAAATTACAAAAGACAGGGCAAAAAAAGCTATCAGGGATAAGAAACTTGAACTAATCGATAAAACACCACGGTACCTATGGGATTGAATCTGACTTATATAAAAGGACAAACTCCTATTGATGAAGATGAGAAGGAAGGTTTGAAAATTAAAACAATCTCAACAAGAGGGGAACTGGATGAGTTTGAGCAGAACAATATTGAAAAAGCTATCGAATGGAGCCTGTCAAAAAAACACCATTACCAGGATATTCTCTCTATTGAGTTTATCAAATTAGTGCATCAAAAAATGTTTGATGATGTTTGGGATTGGGCAGGCTTTTTCAGAAAGTCGAATAAGAATATCGGAGTAGATAAATCAAATATCCAAGCCGATCTAAAAGCTCTAAATGATGACTGCATTTTATGGATTGAAGAGAAGGTTTATGATCCGGATGAAATCGCAATAAGATACAGTCACCGCATCGTTAGTATTCATCCATTTCCAAATGGCAA
>CAYXQX010000146.1:0-8351 GCA_964467485.1 uncultured Porphyromonadaceae bacterium
TGATTCATTGATTAAAATGAGGGTTAACGATCCTTCTTTTGTGGTTCTGGATATCAGGACTGATATGGAGTTTGCATCAGGGCATCTGGAGAATGTTGTGCAGATAAACTTCCTTGAGCGAAGAGGAAAGAAAAAGATATGGATGCTGGACAGGAATAAGGCTTACTTGATTTACTGCAGATCCGGCAGGAGGAGTAAGTCGGCCCTGGACATGATGAAGGATAAGAAGTTTAAAGAGGTATATAATATGCTTGGTGGCATAAAGGCCTGGACCAAGGAAGGCTATTATGTAGCTAAAGAAAAAGTTACGGAGGAGGATAGGTACAAGAATAAAACTAAAAAATAAACATCATGTTTACCGGAAAGAAGATTATCAGCTTGGTAGTAGCCTGCAGTTTGTCTGTTGCATGCTTCTCCCAGAATTCCATTAACAGGTTTTTTGATCCACTGTTAACTGTTCCTGAGGGTGTGCAGGTTTTGCAGACCTCTTCACACAATAAAACCGGACAGAATTGGGATGAGTACTGGCCTCAGTATGTGGATAAGAATGGTGACGAGGTGATTTTTGATGTTGCCGGACCGGGCTGTATCCGACAGATGTGGGGCACTAATTTTGATCCTAAGGGAGTTATCAAGTTCTATTTTGATGGTGAGGAGGAAGCAAAATGCCAGTGCAGCATTATTGATTTTTATAAAGGGAAAGCCGATTTCCTCGCCGGCAACGAGTCATTGGTGTCATATGAGAAAAGGGGACAATGGGGTGATGCACCGTTTGCCGGGAATTCATTTTTACCTATACCATTTGAGAAAGGCCTGAAGATTACCATACAGGGTGTTGCTCATTTTTATCATATCATTTATGAGAAATACCCCTTGCATAAATCTGATAATGAAAAATCTCTGGCTGCTGATCTTGCAGACAGAGAGCCGCTAAAAACGATAGTGGATAATCTGGAGGATCTTCAGGTAGATATTCCGGGTACTGAGAATTATATCTATTCTATGAAAGAGCCCCTGTATCCAAATACCAGCGTTCCTTTATATCAGGATTCAATATCAGGAGGGATTATTAGAGAGATTATTATTGAGGGTGATGGATCGGAAGATTTTTTCAGGGATACTTATATCCGGATGAAATGGGATTCGGCTGGCAGGTACCAGGTTGTGGCACCCATTGGCATTTTCTTTGGATCGGCTAACAGGTCGGATAAGATGCGGTCCCTCCCACTTGATGTCACTCCTCTGCCGGATGGTCGCGCCCGCTTGATTTGTCGCTTCCCTCTGCCTTACTCAAAATCGGCGGAGATAAACCTTTTGAACAGATCGGCAAAAACCTTTGTTGAGGCTAAGATCAGCATGAAGATTGAGCGAAACTCAAGTGTCATTTCTGATCCCGACAGAACATACTTTACCACACTTTATAATGAGGGTGAGACGATATACGGTCACGACTGGCTCCTGTATGAGGGTGCAGGATCGGGCTGGTATGTTGGTACCGTTCAGAGTATGATGCAGCAGCATTACTGTGAGGGCGACGAGCATTTTTATATCGATGGGGCGCTTTCACCCCAGATAAATGGTACGGGAAGCGAGGATTATTATCTGGCCTGCTTCTGGCCCAACAACGATTTTGATACACCCTTTGGATGTGTGGTTGGCGATATCGGTATCGAAGGCGGGGGATATTATTTCAATTCCTATGAGGTGCCAAGCTGCTACAGCCGCTACCATCTCGAGGCCCCAATCCCCTTTTATTCAGGCCTTAGCGCCAAGATTCAGCATGGCGGCCTGAGCCATATCATCAGTCAGTACAGGAGTATAAGCTTCGTGTACATCAACTCTAACATCAGGATAAAACAAACAGATTTTATTGATGTGGGGTCTTCGGCAAGCGAGGCTGCTCATAAATATAAGAGCTCCAAATCGAAGTATGTTGAGAACATGGAGATGCATCCTGAGGGTGACTTTTTTGAGAGTGTGTTGACGGAAAATGGTCGTGTTCATGGGGGCGGTACAATAACATTTACTGCGGCCCTTGATCCTGCAAATTCGGGTGTTCGTTTGCGCAGGCTTCTCGACCAGAAGGTGCCTCGCCAGAAAGCTGAGGTATTTATTGATGGTAAATCAGCAGGCGTCTGGTATCTGGGATATGAGAATGAGCACCTACGTGCTTACGAGCAGGATTTTGATATCCATCCTGATTTAACCAAAGGGAAAAGCTCTATCGAGGTACGCCTCCAGCTTGAAGGAAATTTTAGCGATTTTAATTATTCTGTCTTTTCATTTTTATAAATTCGTGTCCTAAACTACACATGATGAAATATATATTTGCCCTTGTCCTTTCTCTGGCTTTAACAAGTTTAACAGCCCAGGAGAATCTCGATTATTATCTACCTGCAAACACAACTTATAATCCTGATATCCCCACTCCGGCGGAGGTGATCGGGCATGAGATAGGCGAGTTCCATATAACTTACGATAAGCTCATCAGGTATATGGAAAAGCTGGCGGAGACGTCCGACAGAGTAAGCGTGGAATATACAGGTTATACCCACGAGAAGCAGGCTCTGATGTTGGTTTCTTTTACATCAGGATACAACCAGGAGAATCTGGATAAGCTGAGGGAGGATCATCTGGCCTCTATCGATCCGGCATCCAATCAAAACCGGGTAAGGGAAGAGCCACTTGTGGTATGGCTAGGTTACAGCATACATGGTAATGAAGCCAGCGGGATGAATGCTGCACCATTGGTGGCATATTATCTGGCGGCTGCCGAGGACGAGGATGTGAGAGAGATGCTGGATAAAACGATTATCCTGATGGACCCCTGCCTCAACCCTGATGGATCAAACCGTTTTGCCACCTGGGTGAATTCACACAAGAGCAAGAATAATGTATCAGATCCCAGCTCCATAGAGTTTAGCGAGGCCTGGCCGGGCAGCCGGAGCAATCATTACTGGTTCGATCTGAACCGCGACTGGATGTTTCTGCAGCAACCGGAGAGTAGGGCCAGAGTAGCTGCTTTCCACAGATGGAAGCCTCACGTCCTTACCGATCATCATGAGATGGGCGGCAGCTCAACATTTTTCTTTCAGCCGGGTGTGCTTACCAGGGCAAACCCTATCGTTCCGGAAATGAATTATGTTTTAACGCAAAAATTGGGGATGTATCATGCTGCCGGATTGGATGATATTGGATCGCTGTATTATACAGAGGAAACATTCGATGATTATTATTTTGGCAAAGGATCGGCTTATCCTGATGTTAACGGGGGCATAGGAATTCTTTTTGAGCAGGCTGCCACACGCGGTCATGTTCGTGAAACGCCATATGGCCTGATGCCCTTTTCCCATGCTATCAGGAACCAGGTTACAGCATCCTTCTCCACTTTTGAGGGGGCCTGGAAAATCAGGAAGGAGCTATTGTATAACCAGAAAGATTTTTTCAAAACAGCAATAGAAGAGGCTGGTGCAGCAGCTATCAAGGGATATGTTTTTGGATCAGGAGAAATACCACAGCGTACAAATATGATGCTTGATATTCTCAGACAGCATAAGATTAATGTTTTTCCTTTGAAGAAGGAGATGAGTGCAGGCGGAATAGTTTTTAAGGAGGACGAAGCCTTTGTAATCCCTTGTGATCAAATGCAATACAGAATGGTGAGGGGCTTGATGGAGAAGGTATATGAATATGCCGACAGCACCTTCTATGATATCAGTACCTGGACCCTGCCACTGGCAATGGGCGTACCCTATGCTGAGCTGGATGTTAAGGCGATGGAAAAGCTCCATCTGGAAAAAGATGTTGCCATAGTAGTGTTTAAGGAAGGTGAGCTCATAGGAGATATCCCCAAAACCGGCTATCTGTTTACCACCGAAACCTACCTGGCCCACAAAGCTATATATGAATTACTGGATCACGGGCTGATAATGAAAATCAGTACATCTGAGTTCTCTTATAATGATGGTAGTGAGGAAACGGAATTTCCCTATGGTACCATTTTTATTCCCGTTCAGCCTCAGGAGCTTAAAGGCGCTGAGCTGCACCGATTGATGAACCGGACAGCCCGCCTGAACGGTCTTACAATATACAGTGTAAATACTTCGTATACTCCTGATGGGCCCGATCTTGGATCAAGTGGCTTCAGCTTTCTTCAAAAACCAAGTATCCTGATGTTGACTGGTGGAGGAAGCAGAAGTAGCTCCGTTGGACAAGCCTGGTTCCTTCTCGATAATCGTTTCAATATACCTGTTACTCTCGCCGATGCCGGCCGTTTTGGCTCAATGGATTTGTCGAGGTATAGTACTTTGATCCTCACCGGTAGCGTCAGCAGCTCAGGAACAGATAAGCTTAAAGAATGGATCAGAGGAGGTGGAAATGTTGTATCCATGGGATCGGGTAATTCTTACCTGAGATCAGCTAAGATCCTTGATTATAAGCAGGTAAGCAGGAAAAAGGCGGAGGCCAATGATGTATCCAAAGATGAATCCAAAATCAAGCCTAAAATCAGACCTTATGCCGATCGCAGAAAGGACAGGGTAGGTAAATCGATCCCGGGGAGTATTTTTCAGGCCAATCTGGACCTGACTCATCCGCTTGGATATGGTTATACCGGCTCCACTCTATCTGTTTTTAAGAATGGCACAAGCTTTATTGAGCCCTCATCCAACCCATACGGGAACCCTGTTTATTTCACCGAGGATCCTTATTTGAGTGGCTATATCAACGATGAAAATCTTGATATGCTGCGAGGCTCTGTTTCGGTGATGACAAATAGCTATGGTCGGGGCTCTGTGGTTTCCTTTTTTGATGATCCGCTTTTCAGGGCCTATTTTGCCGGGTTGCATAAGTTGTTTATGAATGCTGTTTTTTGGGGTGGGATGTAGGTACATTTTACCTGTTCAACGCGGTCCCGGATCTCCGCTACGCTCCGTCCGGGATGACGTGTAGGTTTTTTCAACAGATGGTGGCATTAGCGCTTTTTCCAACTCTGTAACTCAAATGAAACCGTCATCCTGGCTAAAGCCAGGACCTGGTAGCAAGCTTGCGGAGTAACGAAAAAGAGCTGTTGGCGCGTTGACGGAGTTACAAACGGGGATTAATAAATCAACTCACCAACCTCCTTAACATACCTTCCCAAAACACTACAATCAACCGCCTCAACTTCTTTTGTGTCGAGCCTCTTGAATAACCTTACCACGATTTCACCTTTGGTGTTGTTAAAGGCATTTCCCAGAGGGAAGATGCAGTAGGATTTTTTCTTGATAATGAATACGGCCTTTTCTTTTTGAGGGCTGTCTTTCAGATTGATATGAGCCGCATAGGCTCCTGGTGGGGGTAATAATTTGTCTTCTCCTGATGGGCTTACCTCGGCATAATTTGCACTACAAACAGGATGGTCTTGAAATTCAACATCCGATTCCATGAAGTAGTGATAGTTGAGATAGGCATTAGCTCTCTGGATATAACCTTCCTTGATGGCTTTCCTGATTTTTGTGGAGCTAACAGTCTCGTCCTGTATGTCCTGTTCCGGTATCTCTTCGACTGTGAATCCCAGCTCCCGGCCTATCTCAAGAAGATCCAGCAGGTTGCCCGTTCTGTTATGGCCAAACTGATGGTTAAAGCCTATTATAACATGAACGGCATTTAGCTTATCCGAGAGGATACTCCTGACAAAATCTCTTGATGATATTTTGGAAAATTCCAGTGTAAAATCCAGAATAACAAGATGATCGAGGCCTGTCTCTTTTAGTAATTCAATTTTCTCACTTTGGGAATTAATCATCAACAATTCTTTACCCACACTATCGGGATAAAGAACCTTTCGGGGGTGGGGGAAGAAGGTGATGAGAACCGACTCAGCCTGATGCTCAAGGGCTCTGATTTTTAGTCGTTTAATAATAGCCATATGCCCGACATGAACCCCATCAAATGAGCCGGTGGTAATCACACTGTGGTGAATATCAATGTTATCAACTGAATAATGTACTTTCAATGCTACTGTTTTTTATCCTGATTTTTTTCTGGAGAATTTGATTGTGAGGTCATTTTTTTCAGGAACATTTTCTTAGTGATATTTTCCACCGATGCTTTCAGTTCCTGAGGCGTGAAAGGCTTGGGTACAAAATCATAAGCTCCGTTTTTAGTTGCCTTAACGGCCACTTCCAGTGAGGCAAAAGATGTGATCATCATTACCCGAACTGTTGGGAAACTCTTTTTTATATGTTCCAGAACTTCCAGTCCGGATATCCCGGGAAGCTTATTATCAAGGAGAACCAGGTCGATTTTTATCTCGCCCAATTTTTGAATAGCTTCCTCTCCAGTCACAGCTTCGAATATCTCAAATCCAATATCTTCATCCATGAAAGGATAGCTAATCACAAAATTTGCCAGTACCCTTCTCACACCTGAGCGTATCCCATCTTCATCATCAACAACTAATATTTTCAAAAAATCCATCTTATTCTTCTATATTTTTTCTTATTGGGATAGTTATAATGAAGTTTGTCCCTGTCGGACCTTTTTTAACATCAGGATTTGATTTCACCTCAATCTTTCCTTTATGCATTTTAATAATTCCATAGATGGTGGCCAGTCCCAGTCCTGTTCCCATCCCTATTGGTTTGGTTGTAAAAAAGGGAGTAAATAGCTTGTCCATATCCTCCTGATTTATTCCGGTTCCCGTATCTGCAACCTCAATACCTACTTCTTTTTTATTGTCGGAAAGATTTATCCTGATGTTTCCCCCATTGGGCATTGCGTCAATAGCGTTTTTATAAAGATTGGTCAGTACCTGTGTTATCTGATCGGCATCCAGATATGTATGTAACTCTTTAATGGGCAGGTTTATATTAACTTTTACATCAGGAGGAATTATTATTGAGTTTGTACTGTCAATTATTAGCTGACCCAAATCGGTATTTGATAAACGAAGTTGATTTTTCCGGGCGAAATTCAGGAGGTTACCAACGATTTTTTTGCATCTGTCGGCCTGATGGGTGATTAATTCAAGATCTTCCTTCATCTGCTCATCCTCACAGTCATCCAGCAAGATATTTGCATACATGATAACTACTCCCAGTGGGTTATTTAGCTCGTGAGCGATCCCGGCTGATAATTGGCCCATATGAGCCAGTTTTTCTGATTGATCGAGAGCTTGTTTCATTCCGGCCAGCTTGGTGTTACTGATGTTAAGTTCCAGTACAGATGCATGCAGTTTTTCGAGGGAATATGGCAAGCACATATCTGTTTCAGCTAATCCCTGAGCAACTGCGATGGCATGGTTCTGACAGGAATCGTATCCACATGCACCGCAATCAAGATGATCCGCCTTATTCGTTTTGCCCATAGCCATAAGGACCTTATTCACTTCTTCTTCATCAGGTATTGCCAGTTTTATATCTTTCCTATGAAACTTTTTGGAGAGGTCCAGTTTATCATAAATTTTCATTTCCCTTTTCCAAAGGTCGGAATCGGATTCATTCATTCTGCGTCTTACATTTTCACCAATCCTTGCCCGGCGTGCGAAACGGTGATCTTTAGCCGACATTCCCGGTCCCATTATGCAACCATCGCAGCACAGTAGCTGCAGGTGCTGATCAGATATCGACCCGTCTTTAAATTCGGAGATCGCTTCCGGGAAATATTTCCGGCCTTCAGCCACGAGGATGTTACCTTCGAACAGATCTTCTGAAATATTTAGTGTTTGCAGCAAGCCTCTTTTAACAGGGAATATGCGGCCACGTGATGCTAATGGGGGATCAAAATCTGAAGTAGGTAATTGCCCCGGCTCAATATTTGCTCTTATCAATAACTGCCGAAGTTCGGTAAAGGTTATCCCGATATCAACGCCATCGTGAGGGGCCTTTTTACCAATACATGGTCCGAAAAAAATAATATTAACGTCCTCGCCATATTTTTTGCTAACCACTTTGGCCATTGCCTCCATGGGGGAGTCGAGTGGGACAAGATGATCAACCAGATCGGGGTGATAGCGTTCAACAAACTCCACTATTCCAGGGCAATCTGAACTTATGGTTTTTGGTGCAGAGTTGTCATTAATAATTTTGGAATATTCTTTTGCTACTAAGTCAGCCCCAAAGGCAACCTCGCAAACATATTCAAAGCCAAGACCCCTGATCATGCCTATAAGATCTTTGTAGTCAGCCAATTCATAAAACTCTGCCGGGAAGCTGGGTGCAACAATGGCGGCAGTTTTATTTGTAGATTTTAGCAGGTCCTCTACCTGATCGAGGTGGGTTCTATAAGCTTTTGCTCCTTGAGAGCATACCTTAATGCAGTTGCCACAGGCTATGCAGCGATCTTCGATAACTGCTGCCTGACCGTTTTCA
>CAYXQX010000147.1:0-8151 GCA_964467485.1 uncultured Porphyromonadaceae bacterium
CAGGCTTTTTTTTATAATAGTGTAATAAAAATTGTCTTTTCTAATTTTTGTTATGTACAGTTAAATTACCGCTCTCAATAGGGTATCGTGGAATAATTCCCTCTTCATACAGAGTGTTGCTATCCTCTTCAACCCATTCCCAACCTTCAGGGTGGTGCAGTGAAATGCGATCAGGAGCCGAATTGTTTCCTGAGCCATTGTCTTCAATAACAATATAACCTAAAGGCCATGTTGGTCCATCACCTTCTCCTTGCCATTTCGTCCATTCAACAATGAGGACAGCCTTGTTTTCATCAATAATATTGAAACAAATGACATCTCCTTTTAAAGAAGAATCTCCTCCATGATTATTAAGTTGATATTTTCCCTTTACTGTACCATCAGCCTTTTTTGTAGCATTAATCGTAAAGGTTCTCCAAACTAAACCAGCTTCTCCGTACTCACGGTGAATGTGACCGCTTCCGGTTACTGATTCTACTACAGCATTTTTCCCAGCCTTGAGCTCAAGTTCATGTTGTTGTATTTCATCAACTGGCATTAATTCTTCCTGGCATCCGGTAAACAAGGACACAGCAAGAAGCAAAACAAATAATCTTTGCATTGTTTTCATGTTGTATTTTTTTGTTTTTAATAGTTATTAAATTAATTAAGTCTAAGTAAAGACAAAAAGCTCTATAATTCAATAATCTAGAAGTTAATGTTTTGTTAAACAATAATTGTAATGGCCCGTTAATCTTCTTTTTAAGAAGACTAATCGACTTGGTGGGAAGAAATATCAGGATGTTTTGCCGGCCCTACTTGCAATCGTACTCGTAGTTGGTTGGATAGCCATCTTTTACCGGTGCCGACTGGGTAGGGTAATCAGTGCTATTATAGTTGTATGATGTTTCCGTGATATGGGAAGTAGTGTTAGTTGTATAAGTGAGTTTGGTGACATTATTTTGGCTAAGCATTGCAAGAGAACCAAAAGACGTGAAAGCAAGCCCAAAATTTCCTAAAGGAGCTTTTTTATCATCGTATTCATATTCTAAAGTGGACGAGGAGCCTCCATTATGATTGGTAGTTATTTTTGAAATATTATCTCCAGTCCAATCAATTACTCGGGTAGCATAAAGCTTGTACTTTGAGTCTTGTGGGCTTAACAAGAAATCAGTGAGCTTAATTAACTTGTTGGCTGAATACTCTGTAACTGTGAAAACAGGGTTTGAGTTGGTGTTGGCAGGGTTGTATTGTATGGTGTCAGGCAAATTACCATTATAAATAAATAAGTATTCACCCAGCTTTTCCTCCGGATCAGAGTAGAATTTAGAATAGGAAGAGATTTGATGCAATGTATCATTGTTATAGGTCATAGTCCATCTTGCAACATAGGGGTCTGGCTTCATATCATAGCTTTCTTTTACCACTTCGATAAGTTGTCCTGCTGAATTGTATGTGAATTCAGTTTCTTCATGGGCCGGATCATTAGGTATCGACATAGAAGTATTCAGAAGAATGCACTCATCCTTCACCGGATTAAGAATCGGATCTATCAGTTCACAAGAGTTTAGAAGCAAAAAAGAGCACCCTAAAAGGACTAATGTTGAAGTTTTCATAGCGTAAAGTTTCTGATTATTAAAGATATATTTTTTTCTTTCTTAATTGCTAAAACTGAATTGTAATATTCATAAATCAATTTCGTCTTATCGAAAGAAAAGCATATTTTCATATTGTTTTGAAACTTAAAACTATGAAGACCTATCTTCTTGCTATGTTTATTGGAATTATTTCAGTATTTCCAATTTCCGCCAATGAAAAAGTAGACCTTTCACCTACAAATATTCCCCCGGTACTGGATGGGGTTTTGGATGATGAGGCCTGGGAGAGAGCCACTACTTACACAAATTTCAAGACATGGCTTCCTGATTTTAGTCAGGATATGCCTCAAAAGACAATCGCCTATGTCACTTATGATGAGGAAAACCTCTACTTCGCATTCAGATGCTATGATTTGGAGCCTGATAAGATTGTTGGAAGTATTACGAGCAGGGATGGCATCAGGACTGAAGATTGGGTTTGTATAAATCTCGATTCTCAGAATGATCATCAGGCTCTGTATGGGATATATGTCAATCCTTATGGTATCCAGGAGGATAGCAGATTTGCTGCCGGGAAGGAAGATCTTAGTACAGACCTGGTATGGTATAGTGCCGGAAAAATTGATGCTGAGGGATATGTGGTGGAAATACGATTACCATTAAAGAGTATCCGGTTTTCTGACAAAGATCCAGTTACTATGGGGGTTATTTTTGAGCGCAGAATTAGCAGGAATACCACCCATGGAACAGTCCCGGCTTTAAACCCTGATCAGGGTTTGGATTTTCTCAATCAGATGATGGAGATAACTATGGATGGTGTGAAGCATTATAAACTGTTTGAGGCCGTACCAGCTCTAACTTATGCCTACAGAGATGCCAGGACAAACAGTGATTGGAGTAAGGGAACACATAAATTCGATCCCAGCCTAACACTTAAGTATGGTATAACAAGCAATCTTGTTCTGGATGCAACTATTAATCCTGATTTCAGTCAGGTAGAATCGGATGCCGGTCAGATCGATGTAAACCTAAGGTATAATGTTTTTTATCCGGAGAAAAGACCATTTTTTCAGGAGGGGAGTGATAAATTTCATATTGGAGCTACCAGAACATATGATGCAGATCCAATGTATGTTATGGTCAATACCCGAACGATTGTCAATCCACTAACAGGCGTAAAATTTAGTGGTAAAATCAACGATAAAAATGATTTTACCATGCTATACGCTGTGGATGAACTCTCAGAAGATGGAAAGAGGCCCAGAGTATTGAATCATGTACCAATATTGAGATATAAGAAAAGCTTCAGCGGCGACAGTTATGTTGGGGCTCTTTATAGTGGAGGAGAGGCTAAGGATCAGTATAATCGGTCATATGGTGCTGATGGTCAGATTCGACTCAACAAATCAACTCAGCTGGAGTTTAATGCTTTTAATTCTAATACCTTGGAGGAGGGAGAGATAACTTCGGGTCATGCTGCCAGTCTTTATCTGAATGGAGATACCAGGAAGATGCAATATAGTTTGATATTGAAGGATCTGGATGAGGATTTTAACTCAAATGCGGCCTATGTGAGGAGGACAGGGATAAGCCAAATAGGGGGAAGGTTTTTGCCACGCCTTTACACTGGTCATAAGTTTTTTAAACGCTTTGATTTTGAGTTCTTTGCTCTAGCCGGTCATGATAAGGTTTATGATATGTGGGAGCACTTTTCCTTTGTTTCTTATACAGCTACACTTGGGGGCACAACGATGCTGAAAATGAAATATTACAATACCTCCGAAATATATCTTGGAGAGAAATTCAAGACAGGAGGATTTCACTCTCTCCTGGTTACCCGCTTTGGAGACTGGTTTTCAGGAAGTGTTCTTCATAGGTTCAATAATGCAATATATTATTCGGATGATCCATTTGCAGGACTGCTGCACCGTCTTTCTGTATCTCTTGGTTTTCAACCTTCTACCAAATTTAATGTAAATATGTCCTTTACATATTCCGGCTTTAAAGATGCTGAGAGTCTGGAGAACGTTTATAAATATCCAATTGAGAGATTGAAAATGACTTATCAGTTCAATAAATACCTGTTTGTTAGAGGGATACTTGAATATAACGGTTACTATAAATCCTTGCTGAGCGATTTACTTGTATCATTCAATTACATTCCTGGAACGGTGTTTTATGTTGGTTATGGATCATTGTATGATTCTGTTAATCCTATTGGCGAACGACCATTCCGCCCCGATCAGCCATATGATATGGACAGAGGGGTATTTTTGAAATTATCTTATCTGTTTCGCAAATAGCTGTAGAGACGCGAGGCCTCGCGTCTCTACGCAATTATTTATTTGACAAAGCGCAGTACGTAGCAAACTGTTGAATTGCCACCGTATATATTCCATCCTCCCGGGGCGTACATATATGCCGGTATGCCATCGATGAGAAGAACCTGGGGGCGTTCGAATTTAACTATGTCACCGCCGTAATGTCTCTTTTTGTTTTTTATTACATCAGGATTAACATAATCGTTTATTCTTTTAAATCCAGCCTCAGCTTCAGTAAATCTTATTCCGTCGGTTGATTTCCAAAGTATCCCACCGCCTTTTTTTATCATTCCATGGTTGTCGGTGGTTAGAAGACAAAACTGATCTTCATACATAAAGGCATATCCGTCTTCAACACTTTGCTCATTGTAGGTAACAGGGTGGGGAAGCTGAACATATGGACCTTCCAGGTTTTCGGCTACAGCCAAACCCATTTTCCCTCCTTGTGATTTGAAATACAGGAAGAACCCACCATCAGGATGCTTTAGAAAGGCGGGGTTATTCACACCATTAGTAGCTCGATAATTCCAATATTCGGGATTATCAGGAGGTTTTAATATCAATCCATCTTTACCAACTCTATTCCAGGGCCCGGATAGATTGTCAGACACAGCCATTCCAATACATTGATTAGCAGGGTGGGGCGGTTGGTTGGGATTGTTGTTTGAGATATAGAGAAGGACGTATTGATCACCCACCTTGTGAATAGCGGGGTTATGCACAGCGATCTTATCCCAGGTTTCTTTTCCGCTACCCTGGAGGGCCACATCAGAAAATATGAAGGGCCCCTCAGGTTTATCTGCAACATAATGAGCTATCTCACTATGAGAACGCCATCCGGGATCAAACTTCGTTTCCTCCGGCCAGCGGGCTGAGAAAAGGTGAACCTGGCCATCAGGCCCAATGATGGGAGATGAGCCCCATACATGATAGCCGGGATCCTCAATTGCCATACCCACAAATTCCCAGTGATCAGCGAAGGTTTGGGTCGATGCGGGTATTGCCATTTGTAGAGGGATCAGGATTAGAAGAACTTTAAAGATTTTCATGATTTATTAATTGTTAACTTTTTATTTTAATCCTTATTACTTAGACACTTTCATTAACAATTAACAATTAACCATTTACCTTTAAATATCATAAGTACTGCTTGCTGTATCACCACCTTTGCCTGTCGAGTTTGTATGGAAGAATTCTCCTCTGGGCCTATCTGTTCGTTCGTAGGTGTGTGCTCCAAAATAGTCTCTCTGAGCCTGGAGAAGATTGGCCGGGAGTCGGGCTGATCTGTAGGCATCATAATACGCTACTGCAGCTGTTAATGTTGGGGCCGGGATGCCTTCTTCTATTGCTTTGGCACATACTTTTCGCCATCCTTTCTGATTTGCCGCGATGATATTTTTAAAATAGTCATCCAGTAAGAGGTTGTCAAGATCAGGATTCTTATCAAAAGCTTCCTTTATTCTGCCTAAGAATAGTGAGCGAATTATGCAGCCTCCTCTCCAGAGAAGGGCTATGCTGCCGTAATTGAGATCCCATTTATATTCCTTGGCAGCCTCGCGCAAAAGGGCATATCCCTGAGCATAGGATATTAGCTTGGAGGCATAAACTGCTGACTTCAAATCTTCCAGGAACTCCTTCTTGTCGCCATTAAATGCAGGCTTTGGTCCATCTAAAATTTTTGAGGCGGCTACTCTTTGGTCTTTTTGGGCAGACAAACAGCGGGAGAAAACTGATTCACCTATCAAAGTTAATGGTATACCCAGATCCAGAGCTGTAATACCTGTCCATTTTCCTGTGCCCTTCTGTCCTGCTGTATCAAGGATTTTTTCAAGAAGAGGTTCCCCATCTTCATCCTTATAGCCCAGGATATCCCTGGTGATTTCAATAAGGTAAGAATCAAGTTCACCTTCGTTCCAGTCGGCAAAAACCTTTTGCATCTCATCGTGGTTCATGCCTAGCAGATCTTTCATTATCTGATAAGCCTCGGTAATGATCTGCATGTCACCATACTCAATACCATTGTGAACCATCTTAACAAAATGACCGGCACCATCATTTCCTACCCAATCACAGCAAGGTGTTCCATCCTCAACTTGGGCAGCAATCTTTTGGAAAATTGGCTTAACATGTTCCCAGGCTGCTTTTGATCCACCGGGCATCATTGATGGTCCCAGTAAAGCTCCCTCTTCACCACCGGAAACACCTGTTCCAATGTAGAGTAATCCTTTGCTTTCAACATATTTTGTCCGACGAATTGTATCAGGATAATGTGAGTTACCACCATCAATAATTATATCTCCTTCCTCAAGAAATGGTATAATCTGATCTATAAGATCATCAACAGGTTTCCCTGCTTTTACCAATACCATAACTTTTCTAGGTCTGCTGAGTGAATTAACAAGCTCTTCAATGGAATGGGTTCCGATAAAGTTTTTATCTGCCCCGCGGCCATTAATAAACTTGTCAACTTTTGTAGTAGTCCGATTGTAAACAGCTACGGTAAAGCCTTTGCTTTCCATATTTAATACCAGGTTTTCACCCATCACTGCCAACCCTATCAATCCAATGTCTGCTTTCATTATATCTAAAAATTATTTTGTCAAATTAAATCCTAATTGCTGAAGTTTATTCTTTGTTATAGTGTCAATATTGCTGCAAGTGAGGGTGAATGCAGGGAACTCCCGCCTCACCGGATAATCACCCCTTAGTTTCTCAAAGTTTTTTGTGCAACTCTTTAATGCTTGGTCGTCATGTGAAACGGCATATGTCGACTGAACAGCTGCATGAATTACTTGTTCCTGATTCATTCCATTGCCATCGAGGAAGATGTGTGAAATACCTGGTGGATCAATTTTTTCAGGATACCAATTCTTGAATTCCAGATCAAAATATTTGCTTATAGCCTGAACGCATTGTGCTGTTCCATTGGCCTTACCGTCTCTTGAATAGCCTGCTATATGAGGAGTTCCGATTAAGCAATTATTGAGTAGGTGGGTGTTTATTTCAGGTTCATTTTCCCAACAATCAATAATACAATCGCCGATCAATCCTTCTTTCAGCGCTTTGTTAACTGTTTCAGTATGTGTTACTTCGCCACGGCAGGTGTTAATCAGGAGATCAGGGTTTTTCCATTTTTTTAAGAATGCCGAATCGACGAGATGATATGTTTTGTCCGGGCCGCTCATGTTCAGAGGCACGTGAAGACTAATAATATCGGCTTCTTTTAGGATTTGATCTATCTCAACAAATCCTTCAGTCCCTTCCTCCCTTGCTCTGGGGGGATCATTCAACATTACCTTTAAGCCTAGAGTTTCTGCAGATGTTGCCACTCTGGATCCTACATTGCCCACTCCTAGGATTCCAATCGTTTTGCCTTCCAGACAAGTCTTTTTTACGTCAGCCCAATGAGTAAGTGCTGATACCATATATTGATTTACCGAATCGGCATTACATCCGGGGGCATTAGTCCATTTAATACCTGCTTCCCGGCAGTATTCAGTATCTATATGATCAAAGCCAATGGTTGCTGTGGCTATGAATTTTACTGATGATCCTTGTAATAATTGCTCCTTACACTTTGTTCGGGTTCGGATTATCAGCCCATCAGCATCCACCAGATCCAAGGCCGAGATTTCAGAGCCAGGCAGGTAGATGACATCTGCTTTTTCTTCTAGCACTCCTTGGATAAAAGGAATCTTATCGTCAATTACAAATTTCATTCGAATCTTTCCTTGCTTGTCCACAAGCCCATAGCCGGGTTT
Source organism: uncultured Porphyromonadaceae bacterium (assembly GCA_964467485.1). GTDB lineage: Bacteria > Bacteroidota > Bacteroidia > Bacteroidales > UBA12481 > JAUVKA01. Next base: position 7,660 of record CAYXQX010000147.1, read on the forward strand.
GGGATGTAATAAATATCTTCTCCCCCGGATGTACGATTGTATCCTGGCTGGAGTTCTGAGGGTGAATAAGCGTTCTGATAATCATCAATATCGCCCCATTCGAAGCCAACTCCTTCTATTTCTTCCCGAGAGAGATTATTTTTCCCTTTGCCCGGGCAGTATCTGATTGTAAACCTACCCTCCGAGGTACCATGAATTAAATGGGCAGCTGCGCTCAGATTATCTCGGAGATCTTCATTATCATCCACAAATTTCAAAATTTCCGGTGTTGAGCGATACCCATATTTTCTTATAAGTCGATCAATCTCCTTATCCTCTCCAAATTCTATCAGTCCGGGAGCAAGAACAATTAACTCCCCTTCATCTGCCATTGCCATCTTGGTTCTGTAAATACTTTTGTTCCCCAGCCAGGTACTTTTGAACTCATCCGGATCAAGGTTCACGATGATCTTTTTCAGCGGTTTTTCAAGCATGTTGAAATTCTCTTTTAGA
>CAYXQX010000148.1:0-3491 GCA_964467485.1 uncultured Porphyromonadaceae bacterium
TGGGGAAAATTATTCTTTTATTGGAGATAAGGTCCTTATAATCAGAGACTATGTCGGAGTTTGAAATTGCTGAACGTGTATGACTAGGTGAGCTATTGGCCCCATAAATAGAGTTGTCAGTTACGTATAGAACAGTGTCGCCTGTTAGCAAGTCGATACTGGTGTTAATCGATAATCCTGGATTTTCGTTTGTGTCAAGATTGTAAAATAACCCGCCAGTATCAGAAATATTTATATCACTTGCGCCTAAAGTTATTGGTTGGTCGATGGAAATTTCTTCTACTAAGGATGCATTTTCTTTATCTGCTTCTTCTTTCAGATCTTCTAGTATCTCATATGTTTCCAAGGTAGAAATGATCCTGTCCAAAGCATCATTGCTCAGTTGCCGGAACTGAGTCTCTTGTACCCGTATGGCATTTTTGATCCATGCAAACTGTACAATAATTAGAGCCGACAGGGCCAAACCAGTGAAGGTAGCTAACAACCATATTTTGCGATTGCTCATGTTCCCAAAGATATAAAAAGCATTTATGAGTGTTTTTAAAAAGTCATTGAACTTTCAGGCAATGAAACTAGACTTTTTACCGTTATAATATTACAAGGATAGAATGAGATTATAGGAAAGTTTGAGTATAAGTAGTTTTCATAGTTTTGGTTTTGGTGGAAGGTCCAGCTGGAGAGCGGGGCCTTCTTTTTTTTTATTCCACCCAAGCCTGAAGGGGCGAAGGATCTAAAATATAAACTCCTCTTATCCCGGAAATTTTTTGAATTTTATCTAATAAACCTTCATATTCCTCCCGACTTGTTTTTTTCATCAGCAGGAATAAATAATCTACCTGTTTAAAACCCTTAATCCAAAGGCCTTCCAGCGTTCGGTTTTTCAATAATCTTAATGGACCAAATTTGCTTACTGGATCAGAATAAACAGGAAAAGCTAGTGGGTTGGGGAGTTCCCGGCTCAGCCAGTTAAGATCTTCATCTCTGGATAGGTTTACCTGGAGGTTTTTATTGAGAAGCCAACTAAGTTTGAGGTCGTTTTCATCAGATAGAATACCAATCAAACCAATGGGCATTTTGTCACTTACATCCAGCTTAAATTTTTTTGCAGTATGCATATCACCTTAATTCCTTTAGAGTTTCGTTAGCAGCCATTTGCTCAGCCTCTTTTTTTGAAATACCTGATCCTGATCCGTAAAGATTATCTCCAATACTTACGTAAGATATAAAACGTGTGGGATCATATGGTTCAACATCAGTATAAAAGCATACATCTTTTTTATATTTCTGCCCCCATTCAATCAGTTTGCTTTTGTAATTGTTTTCTGTTTTTTCCAGTATTTCAAGATCGATGTGCCTGACAAGGATGTTTTTGAGAATGAAACGTTTGGTTTTTCCATACCCTTTGTCAATGTATATGGCACCAATAAGGGCTTCAAATGCATCTCCTGATATGTGTTTAAGTGTATGCTCACCAATTGCCTGGGTTTTGATTAAAGGGACTAATCCTATTTGCTCTGCAAGGGCTGCAAGTTTCTCCCCATTTACAATTTTTGATCGCATTTGTGTGAGAAAGCCCTCATTTTGAATCGGATATTTTTTGAAAAGGTGCTCAGCTATCACAGAACCTAATACAGCATCACCAAGATATTCAAGTCGCTCATTATTAATCGAATGGCCTTTGCTGTCAGTTAGGCTCGCTGATTTATGAATAATGGCAGTTTCGTACAGAGAAATACTATTGGGGAAAAAGCGTAACAATCCCAAGAGCTTAAATAGAAAGCTCTTGTTTTTATAGGAAATAAGACAGAGCAGGAACTGGAAGATTCCGGTCACCTATTAAAAGTCAAGTTTTTTAAAGATAATAGTTCCGTTATGCCCACCAAATCCGAAAGTATTGCTCAATGCAACATTTACCTCACGATTTTTAGCCTTATGATAGGTGAAATCCAAATTAGGATCAATTTTTGGATCGTCGGTAAAATGATTGATTGTTGGCGGAACACAGCTATCAAGCATAGCATAAATAGCAGCAATAGATTCTACTGCTCCTGCTGCACCAAGAAGGTGTCCATGCATTGATTTTGTTGAACTGATACTCAGTTTATAGGCGTGTTCGCCAAATACGTTTAAGATGGCCCGGGGTTCAGATATATCCCCAAGTGGCGTAGAGGTGCCATGAACATTAATATAATCAACGTCCTCTGGTTTAAGTCCTGCATCTTGCAGGGCGAATTTCATAACATTGGCTGCACCAATTCCTTCGGGGTGAGGAGCTGTGAGATGGTATGCGTCGGCGGTTAGGCCGGCGCCAGCAACTTCACAATAGATTCTTGCCCCACGGGCAACTGCATGTTCATATTCTTCCAGAATCAGTGTGCCAGATCCATCTCCCATAACAAAACCATCACGATCCAGATCAAAAGGTCTGGATGCAGTTTTTGGATCGTCATTTCTTGTGGAGATGGCATGCATGGAATTAAATCCACCAACACCGGCGTGTGAAATGGAGGCTTCTGATCCTCCAGCAACCATTACAGTGGCTCTTCCCAAGCGAATGTGATCAAACGCATTGACAAGGGACACTGTTGCGGTAGCACATGCTGCAACGGTACCATAATTAGGGCCACGAAAACCATATTTAATAGAGATGTGGCCGCTCGCAATGTCGGAGATCATCTTTGGAATAAAGAAAGGGCTAAAACGCGGGCTACCATCGCCTTTGCTATAAGCATCCATTGCTTCTTCAAAAGTCTGAATTCCTCCGATCCCGGATGACATAATAACGCCTATCCGCTCAGTGTCTAGTTTTTCAATATCCAGCCCGGCGTCTTTAACCGCCTCATCAGCTGTGATCAAAGCAAACTGTGCGTATTGATCAAGTCTACGTGCTTCCTTGCGGTCAAAATAATCCAAAGGATCATAGTTTTTAACCTCGCATGCAAACTTAGTCTTGAACTTAGAGGCATCAAAACGGGTAATTGTATCGGCTCCGCTGACACCTTCAAACAATGCTTTACGAAAATCCGTAATATTACTGCCTATAGGAGTCAATGCTCCAAGTCCCGTTACAACTACCCGTTTTAATTCCATTTTCAACCCAGATTTATAGGTTATTACTCGTTGTTTTCTTCAACATACTTGATGGCGTCACCAACAGTTCCAATGGTTTCAGCCTGATCATCAGGAATAGCAAGATTAAATTCTTTTTCAAATTCCATGATCAACTCAACAGTGTCCAGGGAATCAGCTCCCAAATCATTTGTGAAACTTGATTCGCGTGTAACTTCTGACTCGTCAACGCCAAGCTTGTCTACGATAATGGCCTTAACTCTGGATTCAATGTCTGACATAGCTTTAATGTTTTAATTAATAATTATTTAAGTAATAATATATATAGTTTTTAACGATGCAAATAAAGCCATAATGAGTCTTATAATCAAAAAAAAAGTGTTTTTTTGTGTTTCCGACTGTGGAAAGGATAATTAATATGG
>CAYXQX010000148.1:3501-8118 GCA_964467485.1 uncultured Porphyromonadaceae bacterium
TGGGCTGGTTTTAGAGCTTATCTTGCTGTAAACTTGGTCTTTAAAACTTTTGAACAGCATTGAAATGAAAAATATAAGTATACTTGCATCAGGCTCAGGAACGAATGCGCAGAATATTATTGAGTATTTCCAGGGAAAGGACTTAGCAAAAGTCAAACTGCTTCTCTCAAACCGACCGGATGCATACGCCCTTGAACGTGCTAAAAACCTTGGTGTCCCTGCAAAAGTCTTTACGAGAGACCATATATATTCTTCTAATCAAGTATTGGACGTTTTATTAGAGCATTCAACGGATTTGATCGTTCTGGCCGGATTTCTGTGGCTGATACCAGAAAGTATCTTGAAGGTTTTCCCAAACAGAATTATTAATATTCATCCTGCCTTATTACCCTCATACGGAGGAAAGGGGATGTATGGACAAAAAGTACATGAAGCAGTGATTGCCAATAAGGAAGAAAAATCAGGAATAACAATACATCTGGTTAACAAAGAATATGACAGCGGTGATATCCTTTTTCAGGCAGAATGCCCGGTGTTGAATAATGATACTGCTGATAGCCTGGCCAGTCGCATTCATCAACTGGAATACGACCACTTCCCCAGAATTATTCAGGAGTATTTGGATAGGCTCTAAATTCGAGACCCAGATCTTCGAGTTGTAACCTGAAAATATTGGCAATAGAATCAAAGCTGGTGCGATTTTCTGCTAATACGGGCTCAACCGGTGGCGATTTTACATTTGCCGGGTTAACAAGAGAACCATTTTTCCATATTCTAAAATCTAAATGGGGCCCGGTGGCATACCCGGTTGCACCAACCTGCCCAATCTCATCACCTTGCTTAACGTATTGTCCTACACTTAGCTTGGATCTGCGTTGAAGATGCATATATCCTGATGTGTAAACACTGTTGTGCTTAATTTTTATGTAATTGCCGGAGGCCTTATCGTAAGATATTTTTACAACTTTCCCATCTCCAATGGATTGTACCTCTGTGCCAGCGGCCGCAGCATAATCAATGCCTTTGTGAGGGCGGTAAATTTTTAATATGGGGTGGAAGCGACTATTGGAGTATTTACTTGATATCCTTCTGTAATTCAAAGGAGCCTTCAGGAAGGCTCTTCTCAAACTTTCTCCGTTTTCGTCGAAATACTCAATGCGACTATTTTGTTCAAAAGCAAAAGCAAAATGCTCTTTCCCTGAATTAGTAAAAGAGGATGCAATAATCCGGTTAATCCCAATAGCAATACCATCAATGAGCTTTACTTCGTATATGATTTCATAGATATCCCCCTTTTGTATACCTGCAAAGTCTATGGTCCATTGGTAAACATCCATCATTTCGAGAGAAAGAACCGGGCTTACATGCTTGTTAACAAGTGAATTCCAGAGGCTCGATTCAATTACACCGGCAATTTTCCTTTGCTCATATCCTACCTCTTTTCTTCCTTCTACCACAGTTATACTATCACTAAAATTATATGATATGTATTCTTCAACATTTTTTTCATATACCATATGCTTAACTGAAGGAATGGAATCAAGCGACCAGAAAAAAGTGAAATAATTGCCTGCTTTTATCTTGCGAACATCGAAAAGAGGTTTTGAAGTTTTTGCCAGATTGTCGATCTGACCATAATCTATTCCCCTGCTAAGTAAAATCGAGGACAGAATCTCATTCTTTTTTACAGTTATTTTTTCTGTTCTGAAGGAGTCGATCGGGAAACCAAAAAGATAAGCAGGTTCTGGTAATGAAAATTCAGTGGTGCCCTCTTCCATTTGATTATTTTCATCTGCTGTTTTAGTTCGGGTGATGCTGAAAATGACCCCGGTGAGCACAATAAGTGCTGCTATAATGTATAAAATGTTCCTTCTGCTCAAACTAAGTGGTTTTGACGAGTAATATAAAATAAATATTTCCGAAAATAGTTACAGCTTTCTCCAAGTTGTAAACTGCAAATTGTTAATGATTATTATGAGGAAGCTATATTAATTAGCTATAAATTTGAATCTCTTAAGGCGATTTTCATTAACTAAAAATTGTTTTGTTTCGTAATCAAACTGCATAGAATCTTTTGATGCGCTTGAACGACTGGCAAGTAATCCTATGCCATCAGTAATATTTGAAAATGCCATAAAATCGAAATCATTGTATCCATCCAGATATTTAATATAGTTGGTCATGTCGCTATCACCCGAATTTATTTTGATACTGTGGTAACCGAAATATCTTCTCAATACCTCCGGATTATCATCCATTTGGCTTATAATTTCTCTGATAAATTCATCATATGTAATACTCAATTCCTGGTACTTAGGAGTCATTGTTTCATTCCAATTTGTGTTTTGAAGCTTAACTGCAAATGCTTTTATCGTATCTTCCATTTCTTCGATAAACCCGAATGATACATCTATCTCAAACCAGAAATCCTGAGAAGATTTTTGATCAATAATCCACTGTATCCTGATTGGTGAATCTGGAGCCAGATAAAGGTAAGTTTGAGCTCTTTTGGGTGTATTTATTCCTACTGAATTAATAAGCTCTATTTCTCCATAAGCTTCCTTTATCCCTGGATATTTAACACTTACACCAAGCGTTCCCCTTATTCTTTTTTCGAAGCAGTAAATTAATTGGTCGGGGTTATGGAATATTCCTTCATCTTTTGGTATTTCCCTAACAATAGAGGGCTTGATGATTTCTCTGTAACCATTCCAACTTGTCAGGCTTATTGTTACATCCGGTGTATCAAAGTACAAAGAATCGAAAATATTTGCCTCATGTACCGGATCAGCATCGGATTGGAAAGTCTTTCCAACTTTCAAATAGTGAATATTATCACTCTTGTCAAAAACCCCAAAAATAATCGCCTGAGGGCTTGTCGATAAGCTAATAACCGGATCGTCCTCACAGGAATAAAGAAAGAATGCAGGAAGCAACAATAAAATCAGGTGATATGCTTTAATACCCATTTTCCCTATTTGTTATATGTTATGGGGGACAAGTAAAGTTAACACTTTCATGCTAATAGCAATATCTGATTTTAATTGGCTAAACGACTATATTAATTATCCTTTTTGGAACTACAATAATCTTTCTTGGAGTTTTATCCATGAGCCATTTCTGTGCCAACTCATGCTCAAGTACTATTTTTTCAATTTCTCCAACACTCATTTCAGCAGGTACTTCAAGCTTGAATCTCATTTTGCCGTTAAATGATACAGGGTATTCAATTGTGTTTTCCGACAAATACTCCTCATTTAGTATTGGCCAGGCTGCTTTACTTATACTTCCTTCATGACCAAGCTTGCTCCATAATTCTTCTGATATATGTGGAGTAAAAGGAGATATTAGGATAGCTAATGGCTCCAGAATGCTTCTTTTGTTACAGGACACTTCATTCAGCTCATTAACACATATCATGAATGCACTGACTGATGTGTTAAGTGAGAAACGCTGAATGTCTTCCTGCACTTTTTTGATTGTCTTGTGCAGCGTTTTCAACTCACCTGCTGATGCTTTTTCATCACTAAGCGAGAAATCTCCATTCTCAGGATGGTATAGGCGCCACATTTTTCTCAGGAATTTGAATACACCATCAATGCCATTTGTGTCCCAGGGTTTGGCCTGTTCTATCGGGCCCAGGAACATTTCGTATAGTCTTAGTGTATCAGCTCCGTATGTTTGAATTATATCATCAGGATTAACCACGTTGTACATCGACTTAGACATTTTCTCTACTGCCCAGCCACATATGTATTTGCCATCCTCCAGGATAAATTCTGCATTAGTGTTTTCAGGACTCCACTTTTTAAAAGCCTCAGTGTCAAGTACGTCATTATGTACAATGTTTATGTCAACATGAATGGCAGATGTGTCATACTGGTCCTTCAGATTATATGACACATAGGTGTGACTGTCTTTTACCCTGTATACAAAGCTGGATCTTCCTTGTATCATCCCCTGATTAATCAGCTTGCGAAAAGGTTCGTCCTTGCATACATAACCAAGATCATAAAGAAATTTATTCCAAAACCTACTATATATAAGGTGTCCTGTAGCATGCTCGGTTCCTCCAATGTATAGGTCAACATCCTTCCAGTATTCGTTGGCCTCACTAGAAACCAATTCTTCTTTATTTTGAGGATCCATATACCTAAGATAATATGCGGATGATCCCGCAAAGCCTGGCATAGTACTCAGTTCCAATGGATAACCATCAGGGGTTGTCCAATTTTCTGCCCTTCCCAAAGGTGGTTTTCCATCTTCAGTAGGGAGAAACTTATCAACCTCAGGCAACTCCAGGGGAAGCTCAGACTCATCTATAACATAAGGTAGATCATCTTTGAAATACACAGGGAAAGGCTCTCCCCAATATCTCTGTCTACTGAAAATTGCATCTCTCAGACGGTAATTAACTTGTACATTACCTATCTTTCTTTTTTCAACTTCTTCTTTAGTTTTTTCTATAGCATCAAGAACAGCTAAGTCGTTTAGGAAGTCAGAATTGATCATCTTCCCTTCTTTGGCATCATATGATTCAGACCAACTCTTTGGATCGACAGGAGTGTCACCATCTTTCGCAACCACCTGAATTATAGGTAAGTCGAAATGATTTGC
>CAYXQX010000149.1:0-8057 GCA_964467485.1 uncultured Porphyromonadaceae bacterium
GTTCGCTATCTGGTCAAGTGGTTGGTAGTAAGCGTATTAGCTTGTTGCCTAAAAATACATCAATCTTACTTCCCTCAACAAGTGATATTGTCGTTTTTTTCCTGCCGATTTTAACCACAATTTTCCTTCCTCTAAAACGAATCATGAATTCGAGAGAATCCCATGAATCGGGTAGTAGGGGATTTAAATGTAGCTTATCATTATGGATCCTTATGCCACCAAACCCCTCAACAACAGATAACCATGAACCTGCCATACTGGTGATATGACAGCCTTCATGAACCTCATTGTTAATATCATCCAGATCTAACCTGGAGGTACGGTGATACAACTCATAAGCCTTTTCCTCACTTAAAAAACCAACTTTCTTGAGCAATGCCTTGTAGATACCAGGGTTTCTCTTTTCTACCAATTCAAGATTCTTAACTGTATACTTCAATGTCCATACTGCAATATAATTTGTGTATCAATTGTTATTGACATTATTCTCATATTCATTCGGCCCTGTAACTCCAAGTATTACAAACTTTTCCTTCTCAGCAGAATAATTAGCTCTTTGTACCCAGAATCGAGATATCGCTATAAGAACCTCAAGCCCAAAATCGTCCATATACCTATCATCACCAGTATGTCGGATATAGTTGTAGATGGCATAAGCAATGGCTCCGTTTCTGTGAATCTCTTCAAATGTTATTTCCCATTCATTATGGCACTCCTCCCCATTCATGGTAACCATCGGATACAAACCCTTTTGGCCCAATGTTTAGCCTGGGATCATGTCCTGAATATGTTTGATTTAATTGAAAAATAGAAAATCTTATACCCTGCTGAGCAGATAAATCCCCTGTTATCCTGATGTCGCTCTCCTCCCATTTTTTGTGCCAGCTTGATATTTGTTCCTTCTTTAAGCTTTCATAACCAAGCTCTTTGGCTTCCCGACAGCCTTCTTCGCTATGCTGCTCAAGCAAATCCTCAATATGATCGCGAGAGGTGAAAACCGAGGCATACTTATATAGAGTTAACTTGTCGTTTTCCTCAAGATCTAAATTATAAACCAATCCTGCCCTGTCTTTTCCAGCTTTACCTATTGGTGTTTGATCCGATAATTCGCCGTTGAGAAATACACTGGCCATCATAGCTGTTGATATAGTAAAGGCAGTTTTTTTTGTACGGGATGTGAGAAGGCCAAACGATTGATCTGTTTTGCTGTTGACAGGCTCCCAAAATTTTTCATTATAATTTGAATCCTGATTTTGTATGCCGCCATCAAGATAAAACTCAACTTCACAGCTCCCATGTCCTTCTAATAACTGGATGGAATACTTGATGCATTCAATCTCTCTTCTTTCCAAACACAAAAACCTTTCCGCAGAAACCCTCACCGCTTCGCCAGAATCAAATTCAGCATCAAAAGTCCTGTAAAGAATACCTTCCCGCATATTAAGAGTGCGCTGAAAATGCCTGACAATCACCTTGTTAAGGTCAATTGTTTTTTTTGTTTATCCTGATGTTTAAGCCAATCCAGGATGGAGCATTAAGAACCTTGGCGAAATATTCTGGATAGCCGTTCTTCCACCAACCAACTCTGGTTTTATCAGGATAATAAATCCCAGCAAGGTAATGGCCCTGTAAACCCATACCAGAGTGAGCTTCTTCAAAATTGGCCCTATGGCCCATATGTCCGTTTCCTAAGCTGAAAATTGATTCAGAATTTTGATTTAGTTCCGGATTGAATCCCTCTTCAATAATCTTCCAGGGATCTTCTTTTAAATATCTTTTCATGGATTAATGATATTCTGCAACATAAGAATTAAAGTCCCAAAATCAATCTGGTTAAAACCATTTAATTCGATAATTTTACATCAAAATGCAAGCGAGATGAATCATATTGAATTTAAGGAAGCAATTCTCGAGGGTATACCTCAGGTCTTGCCCGCAAAACACTTTCGTAATCCTGATATCAGCCATGCACCAAACAGGAAGAATATCCTTTCTAAGCAAGAAAAGGTACTGGCACTTAAGAATGCCCTGAGATATTTGCCATCTCAATGGCATAAGGAGATGATTCCCGAATTGATAGAGGAGTTAGAGGTTTATGGCAGGATATATATTTATCGTCTGAGGCCTGATTATGAAATCAAAGCCAGGCCTATAGTTGATCTCCCGCATAAATCACAACAGGCGGCTGCCATCATGTTGATGGTTATGAATAATCTGGATCATGCGGTTGCCCAGCATCCCGACGAGCTGATTACATACGGTGGCAATGGGGCTGTGTTTCAAAATTGGGCCCAATACAGATTGTGTGTAAAGTATCTGGCGCAGATGACTGATGAGCAAACTCTTGTGCTTTATTCCGGCCATCCAATGGGACTTTTCCCATCTCATAAAGATGCTCCCCGTGTTGTCGTAAGCAATGGTATGGTTATTCCAAACTATTCCTCCCCAGATGACTGGGAGCGAATGAATGCACTTGGGGTTTCTCAGTACGGACAAATGACGGCAGGATCTTTTATGTATATCGGGCCCCAGGGTATTGTTCATGGTACTACCATTACTGTCCTTAATGCAGGACGTATGAAATCTGGAAATATGGAGCAAGGCCTTGGTGGTAAGGTATTTGTTACATCAGGACTTGGCGGTATGTCGGGAGCTCAGGCAAAGGCAACCGTTATAGCAGGGGGAATATGTGTGGTTGCTGAAATAAATCCTATGGCAACCAATAAACGCCATGAGCAGGGGTGGGTTGATGAAGTGTACGACGACCTTAATGATTTGATTAATAGGATTCAAATTGCAAAAGAGAATAAGGAAGCTGTCTCTCTCGCCTTCCAGGGTAATATAGTTGATCTATGGGAGAAATTTGCCGGAGAAAAGATGCAAATCGATATGGGCTCCGACCAAACTTCTCTTCACAACCCTTGGTCTGGTGGATATTATCCGGTTGGATTGACACTCGAGGAGGCCAATACTATGATGATAGAGGATGCTGAAGGGTTCCGGGAGAAAGTTTATCAATCTCTCCGCCGTCAGGTGGATGCGATAAACAAACTGGCGGGTTCCGGGATGTATTTCTGGGATTATGGAAACGCCTTTTTGCTGGAAGCGGGCAGGGCAGGAGCAAATGTTTTAAATGAAGATGGCACCTACAAGTATCATTCTTACGTTCAGGATATTATGGGCCCTCTGTTCTTCGATTACGGCTTTGGTCCCTTCAGGTGGGTGTGTACATCAAACGATCCAAAGGATCTTCAGATAACTGATAATATCGCGGCTGATGTTATTCAGGAGATGCTTGATGAGGCTCCTGATGAAATAAAAATGCAGATCTCAGATAACCTCCATTGGATTCGACAGGCAGGGCAAAACAATATGGTTGTGGGTTCACAAGCAAGAATATTATATGCTGATGCTGCAGGAAGAATAAGGCTGGCCGAAGCTTTCAATGAAGCTATAAAATCGGGCATCATAAGCGGCCCTGTTGTTCTGGGACGCGATCACCATGATGTGTCTGGAACGGATTCACCTTATAGGGAAACTTCAAATATTTATGATGGCTCAAGTTTCACCGCGGATATGGCGATCCAGAACGTTATCGGTGATGCATTTAGAGGAGCTAGCTGGGTTTCCATCCATAATGGAGGTGGTGTTGGATGGGGAGAGGTCATTAATGGCGGTTTTGGCCTGGTCCTGGATGGATCACAAGAAGCAGGGCGGAGAGCACAGAAAATGCTGCATTGGGATGTCAACAATGGTATTGCCAGAAGATCCTGGGCAAGGAACGAGCCGGCAATGAGTACTATCAAAAGAGCTATGGAGGATAATCCTGATCTTGTTATTACTCTTCCAAACCTGGCTGATGAAGGCATGATAGATGATTATCTTTCAATGCAATAACTTTCAATGCAATAACTTTCAATGCAATAACTTTTAAATTAATAACGAATGAAATCACTTAAGGTAATTATTGGAGCAGCATTATTACTCATGTTTACTGGCTGTATCCCAGACGGAACAGAAGAGACCCTTGAAGGTTCCTGGTCGTGCATGGAAACAAGTACTATCTTCATGGAGAGCCTCAAAGGCACAACTGTTTATCCTGTTTACTTTGCCCAGGATGTGGTGGATGATAACACTTACTATATTGATAATTTCTATCAGCTGGGCGATGGAGTGGATGTCAAAATAAAAGTATCAGGACATAGCCTGATTTTGGAACCTCAAACAGTTGACGGGATCAAATTTAAAGGTACAGGAACAATTGACACTTCATATGAATTGATTACTTTTACTTATACTGCTGATGATGACGGAGGCGAGATAGACCATGTTCAGGCAGAGTACACACGGTGAATCATGACGATCGCATAGCAGGCTACTCCTTCTTCTCGTCCAACAAATCCCATCTTCTCATTAGTGGTAGCTTTAATGCTTAGCTGATTTTCTTCGATCTCCAAAAGCTCAGATAGCACTTTGATCATAGTTGGTATAAACTCCTTAAGCTTAGGCCTTTCAATACATATTGTTGTGTCTATATTGCCTATCTCCCAGCCATGTTCCAGAATTAATCCTGATGTTCTCTTTAACAGGATTTTACTGTCAATATCTTTGAAGTCGGAGGAGTCGTCGGGGAAGTGATAACCAATATCCTTCAGTGCCAGCGAACCCAAAAGGGCATCACAAATTGCATGAATTAAGGCGTCTCCATCTGAATGTCCAAGACAGCCTTTTTCGAAGGGTATGTTAATGCCTCCAAGAACCAGTTTTCTGTTTACTGCTAACTGGTGGGAATCATAGCCAAAGCCAACTCGAAACATGAGATCTAATTATTTCTTGATCCGTCAAAATCAAATAGCAGACTGAATCGAAGAGTATTCTGTAAGGGGTTGTTTTGGTAAAGAGGAACCAGATAGGCGAAATCCAAACCAAAAACATTCAGTCGTAAACCAATACCCATGGTAAAGAATTTCCTATTACCCTTTGTGCTGTGCTCATGAAAATAGCCACCCCGGATAGCAAACTGATTTGCATACCAGTACTCAAGTCCAAAGGAGTAAACTATCTCATTCAACTCTTCCCTAAATCCGCCTGGTGCATCATAAAATGATTGAAAGATTCCAACAGGTGTGGCTACGTTGGGATCCATACCATATTTAATCACAGGGTCGTTAGTAATATCTACTGAATCAGAATAATAAATGGGAGGGGTTGGTACCAGCATCTTCCCGATATCCACAGTTCCCATCAGACTATTATAGTCGTCAAAATCAATCTTATATGAAGCACCTAACCTCATATTGATAGGGATAAAGTCTTTGTCTGAATCTTTCGAATAGGAGATTTTATTTCCAAGATTAGAAAAATTAAGCCCCCAGGCAAAGGTAGATTCATAATTTCCGGTAAGGAGATCCTCGTTTTGGTAATACAGAGCCACATCAGCAGCTACAGCCATACCTGGATTAGATTCAACACCACCTACATACTGACCGCCGGTGAGGTTGGAATAAATATATCTAAAAGCCAAAGCACCTCCGAAACGATCCGAAAATCTACGTGAATAAGCTACATCAACAGAAAATTCATTTGGATTAAATTGACCGCTGGTGTTTCCTACAATATCAGTAAATATTATGTTACCTAAAGAAAAGTACAATAGAGAAAACCCAATAACCTGATCTTCATCAATCCTCTTGTAACCACTTAGGTAAGCAAGGTTAATATCCGGTATTAACTCACGAAGCCATGGTGTATACGATATAGAAATTGCCATATCTTTTTCTGCAAAAGCGTATTTTGCAGGATTCCAATGCATAGAATTTGCATCAGGTGAAGTAGCTACACCTGCATCTCCCATAGCTCCCCCTCTCGAGTCTGGAGCAATCATAAGAAATGGAACAGATGAGGTGATAGTATTCATTTCACCTGTTATTTCTCCTGTAGTAATCTGACCATTAGATGGCCTGGCAAGCAAGAATAGTACTAAAATAAGTAATGAGAGTTTGGATAATCTTGTCATTCTCAATGCTTTTTAAAATCAGCGACAAATATATATAATTAATGCGAGTAAATTCTCTCGATCTTTTATCAAAACTGTTAATCCTGGTAATTATTGTGAGAAACAGAAAAGACTTATCTCAATATTACCAATTTTTGAAAACCTTCCTTTGTTCGGTTATCAGGCGTACGTACTCTAACCCTGTAGATATAGGTGCCACGGCCAATAGGATCACCAAAATCATCTAGTCCATCCCATGCTATGGGGCCTACTCTAAATGAGTTGTTATCAATGTGTGTATTATCAGCAGTAAGCATAGAAAAGGATTTTACCAGTCGACCACTCACTGTGAAAACCTGTATCTGTATATCAAGCAATTCATTAGCCTGATTGTGCTCGAAATAGAATTCAGTATGGGTAGTAAAGGGATTGGGATAATTTAATATGTTCTTTAACTCCAACCTTTCCGAGCCAATAACCTCAAATTGAATTTCTTGCTCAGTGGAGTTATTCAAGATATCCCACACTTTGAGCTGCATAGTATGTGTTCCGGGTTCGAGATCCTGTAAGGGGTATCTAATCGTTCCGGATTTGTAATTATCCAGATCTGATTCATAATAATCATTCAGTACTAAAACACTCTGTTTGTTGTTGTCGAGAACTGCTGTAACATCGTGTCCTATACCATTCCCTACAGTGTTGATACCATATTGATCACTAAGTTGGGCCAGAAAAACCGGATTTTCATTAGTGAGCCCACCAAAGACAAAACTGGTATCGTTCATAAACAGTCTGACATCAGGACCTTGAGTATCTGAATAAATGGAATCTGCCGATCCGCCAATCAATACCGACATATCTACCCCATTGGCATCAGTAGTCCAATCCGTTCCGTAAAAGCTAAACCTCCCAGAACCTACATTATATGCAATATCTTTCGGAACAATAAAAGAAAATTTGAAGTCACCTTGATTTACACTTACCTTCCCCCTAAATAAAATATTATCCTGAACGGTAAACTCCATTATTGGGCCACCATCATTGGCGAGATTTGTGAGGACAACTTCTTTGTCAAAGATACTCGGTGTTACAATTCCATTAAACCCTTCAATCTTGTTTCCTTGTCTATCTGCTACATAACCCGTAACAGTGGCCTGACTGAGAGCTTTGAGTGTGTCACTGAATTCACCTACTGACTGATCGTTAATACCCGTCATAACTATCCTGTTTTCAGGGAAGTTTAGAGAAAGGGCAGGGTCGCTTAAGAGAGAAAAATTCAACTTGTTAAGTTCAGTGCCAACAGCATTTTTTGTCAGTAGCATAATGTCACCAAAACGATATTTAGAACCATTAGCCTTTACGTCGAATATGTAATCATAAAGCACCTTGTTCAACCTGAAATTAGGTGAAGAATAAACTAACCTTGTTGTTGTATATAACCCAATTCCACCCCCATCAGGATTTAGTAATATCCATTCTCCTGCGGAGGTTAATTCATGATCATCAAATCGACTAAACTCACATGTAGCGGTTATGAAAAGAGGTAATTTATCGTAATTGTCCCATGATTGAATGTCACTGGTCATGAGTATGTCTTCATGGGCAAGCCCTCGTTCACTCCCGTGCCCCAGGTAATTCATTATCAAAGCACCTTTCTTGATCCTGTCATTAATGGCGCGATTTACTTCAGGATAACGATCCCCTGCTGGAACTGTAACCTGCTGATAAGCATCCAGAAATATCTTGTCAACATTAAAGCTTGGATAATACTGATTAACTTTTTCTGCCAATGTATTGGCATCCTCCATATGTCCGTTTCCATCTTCATCATCTCCTATAAAGCAGATTAGATTTCTCCAGTCACCAAAAGTGACCTGATCTTTGTAGTGTTTGATCTTATCTACTACCACACTGGCCTCATAGCTTGTTGTTACAGGGAAGCGTCCTATGCCTATATCCAGTAAGCCGGGTTCAAGATCTTCTCCATCATCAAGCAAGCCGTAGTAATCATCAGTAACAAAGGAACTTGTGGGGTATAACGATTCCTCGGATTGGAATGTTG